>JBEBJC010000781.1:0-4348 GCA_040080105.1 Myxococcota bacterium | reverse complement strand
AGGTAGTCGGCCCACGGCCAGTTCGGGCCGGGATCGGTGCGGTTCCACGGCTGGAGCTGACCGTGCCCGACCACGTGGTAGCTGTCGCGCGGGATGTCGTGGCGCTCGGTGATGCCGCAGGTGAGCTCGGCCGAGCGCGACAGCAGCCCCGGGTCCCAGCTCGACTGGGAGCCGTAGCCCGCGTGCTCGATCCCGACCGAGACCGTGTTCATGCTGGTCCCGTCGCGCCAGCAGTCGACCCCGGAGTTGTTGTCGCAGTCGTAGTTCGCCGAGATGTGCCACGCGCGGTTGTTCTCGTCGACCAGCGCCCGCACCTCCGCGCCGTTCTCCTTGACCACGTAGTGGGCGGACACGCCCGACGCGCTGTTCGACAGCCAGCTCCAGCACGAGCTGTAGCTGCCCTCGCAGGTGTGGATGATCACGAAGTCGACCGACGCGCCGCTGCGGCTGTTGTAGTTCGGCGACGGGGTCCAGATGGTGCCGCTCTCGGTCGCGCGGTCGAGGTCGGTCAGCGGGAGCGGGAAGTTCGGGTTCACCGTCATCGGCGCGACCGCATACCCTTCGACCGCGATCCCCTGCCGGAGCGCTTCGTACACCTGGTGGTGCACGTACTCGGCCTGGCCTTCCTCGTCTTCGATCCCGCTGTACCGCGCCACCACCGGAGCCCACGCGTCGAGGTCGGACGGATCGATGCCGGCCTCGTCCGCCGCGCCAGCCAGCAGGTGGGCGGCGGCGAGCACGTTCGCTCGCCGATCGGTCTTCACCTGCTGCACGTCGAACCCGGCCAGCTCGGCGCCGAGCTCCAACATCGGGCTGCGCAGGCCCATGATCCCGAACGCCGGTGACTGGCCTTCGAACTCGACCTCGCCGGTGATCATCTGCAGCCGGGTCTCGGCCATCGCGATGCCGAGCAGGATCTCGGGCGGCACCGAAGTCTCGCCGCTCGCTTCGTCCACGTCGGGCGGGACCAGCAGCGCCGGGTCCGGCCGGCTCTCGGGCGGCAGCTCCCGCACCGAGATCGGCGTCGGCGCGCACCCTCCGACGACCACCACCGCAGCCAGGTACCGGACCATGTCCCCTCCGTCCTCGGGCTTCTTGCACGCACCGTGCCGAGACCGGCGAGATCGCAGTACGGCCCGCCGCGCCGATCCGACGCGCCGCGCCGCGGCGCGGGTGCGGACGGAATGCCGCACACCAGGCGTCGCGATACCAGGCCGCCCGGGGGACACGATGACCGACGAGGGGATCGCGGGCTGGCTCTCCGATCACGCGCCTGCGGCGCTGGCAGGGCCCGTGCTCGGGCTGTACGGCTGGCAGTGGCTGTACCTGGCGTTGTTGGTGGGCGCGGCCCGCCTGACCGCCACCGCGGTCCGCCTGCTGCTCCAGAGCCAGGCCGAGCGGGCGCTCGCGCGGGCCGGGCTGGTGGTCGACGCCGAGAGCTGGCGGCAGATCAAGGCCCCGCTCGTGTGGCTGGTGTCGATCGGGGTCGTGACCGCGGGGCTCGAGCCGCTCGAGCTGCACACCCAGTTCGCGGACGTGGTGACCCGGGCGGCGCGGGTCGTGTTGTGGGTCACCGCCACCCTCACCTTGACCCGGTTCGTGTACGCGGTGGCGCGCTCGGCCCGGACCTACGCCCAGCGCACCGACAGCAAGCTCGACGACCAGGCGATCCCGTTGGTGAGCCAGGCGGCCCGGGTCACGGTGCTGGTCGTGGGCGGACTGTACGCGATCGACGCGGCCGGCGTCGACGTGTGGAAGCTCGCCGCCGGGGTCGGGCTCGGGGGCCTCGCGCTGGCCCTCGCCGCGCAGGACACCGTGGCGAACCTGTTCGGCTCGGTGAACATCTTCCTCGACCGCCCGTTCCAGATCGGAGATTGGATCAAGCTCGGAGAAGTCGAGGGCATCGTGGAGGAGGTGGGGTTCCGCTCGACCCGGGTGCGCACCGCGCAGAACTCGATGGTCACCCTGCCGAACAGCAAGATCACCAGCAGCAACGTGGACAACTTCGGCGTGAGGACGAGGCGCCGGGTGAAGTTCGGTCTGACGGTCCCGTTCGACACGGCTCCGGAGACGCTGCGGGCGTTGGTGGCGGCGATCCGACAAGGCCTGTTGGCCGACCCCGCGGTCCAGCCGGACTGCGAGGTGCACGTCAACGACCTGGGGACCGGCGGGGTGGTGCTGTTGGTGTCGTACAACCTGGTCGCGGCGGACTGGCACCGCGAGCTCGAGCTACGGCAGGACCACATCCTGACCATCCTCGACACCGCGCGCACGGTGGGGGTGGCGTTCGCCTACCCGACGACCACCGTGCGCACCTGAGGGCTGGGCCCTACCAGACCTCGCAGGTCGCGTCGGGCCGCATCGGCTCGCCGGGCTCACACGCGAACGCTGCGTGGAACTCGGGCAGCATCGACATCGGACCGTTCACCCGCCACTTCGGCGGCGAGTGCGGGTCGGTCTCGGCCAACATCCGCTGGAACTCGGGCGCGGCATTCGAACACCAGCCCTGCGCCATCGCCACGAACAACATCTGCTCGCCGTTCAGCCCCGCCACCGGCGCCTCTGGCCCGTTGTCCGCCACCCACTTCTGGTACGCCCGGTGAGCGAGCCGCAGCCCGCCGATGTCGGCGATGTTCTCACCCATCGTGAGCTCACCCTTCACGTGCACCGCGGGCTTGTCACCCTCGGCCGGAAGGATCGGGAACGTCTCGTACTTGTCCTGCACACACTTCGCCGCGACCTCGAACTTCTGCACGACCTCGGGCGCCCACCACTCGGTGAGCATGCCCTTGCCGTCGTACTTGCGGCCCTCGTCGTCGAACCCGTGGGTCAGCTCGTGGCCCATCACCATCCCGATCGCGCCGAAGTTGTACGCCTTCGGGTACTCGACCGAGAAGAACGGCGGCTGCAAGATCCCCGCGGGGAACACGATCTCGTTCGCCGACGGGTTGTAGTACGCGTTCACCGTGGGGGCGGTCATCAGCCACGTGTCGGGGTCGACCGGCTTCTCGACCTTCGCCAGCCAGTAGTCGTTGGTCGCGCGGGACGCCCGGCGCACGTTGCCGTACAGGTCGTCGCCGCGGACCTCGAACCCGTAGGTCCGCCACTGGTTCGGGTACCCGATCTTGTTCGTGACCGCCCGGGCCTTCTCGATCGCGCGGGCGCGGGTCGCGTCGTCCATCCACCCGAGGTTCGGCAGGCCGGCCTCGAACGCGCCCTCGATCCGCTGGATCATGTCGACCGACACGGGCTTCGAGTCCCCGGGGAACGCCGCGGCGACGTAGTCGGCCGCGAGCAGATCACCGAGCGCGCCGTCGGCGGCCTCGACGCACCGCTTCCACCGCGGGCGCTGCTCCTGCATCCCCGCCAGGGTCTTGCCGTAGAACCCGAACGACTCGTCGACGAACGCCTTGGACAGGTGCGGCGCCGAGCCGGAGATCACCTGCCACTCGAGGTACCGGCGCAGCACGGGCGCCGGCGTGGCGGCGACGAGCTTGCCCAGGCCCTCGAAGAAGCTCGGCGTGGCCACGTTGATCTGGGTCAGCGCCGGCGTGCCCACGGCGGTGAAGAACAGGCTCCAGTCGAGCCCGGGGGTGATCTTCTCGAGGCCCGCCCGGTCGAGCTTGTTGTAGGTGAGGGTGGAGTCGCGGAGCTGCTCCGGGGTCCACTGCACCCGCGCGAGCTCGGTCTCGAACGCCACCACCAGGTCGGCGGCCTCGGTGGCCTCGACCACCGACCAGCCCGACAGCTCGAACATCTTCTGCACGTGCTTCTGGTACTGGTCGCGGATGTCCTTGAACTGCGCCTCGGTGTAGTAGTCGCGCTCGGGCAGCCCGGTGCCGCCTTGGTACAGCTGCAGGATCACCGTGCTCGGGTTCTTCGCGTCACCATCGACGAACGTGGACAGGAACGGGCCGAACCCGTCGGCCTGCAGCTGGCCCACCAGCGCCATCAGCTGCGCCCGGTTCTTCTTCTTGTCCTTCTTCAGGACCTTCTCGATCGCGTCGAAGTACGGGGCCATCGGCGCCGCGCCCTTCGCCTCGACCGCCGCCTCGTCGTTGCACGACTTCCAGAACGCGCCGAGCTTCTGCTTGCTCGGATCCGAGCTGGCGGCGGCCGCGTCGAGCACCTGCCGGAGCGCGGCCTCGTTGCGGTCCTCGATCTCGGTGAACCCGCGGACCGAGATCGGCCGATCGGCCGGCAGCGGGTTCTTCGCCACCCAGCCGCCACAGGCGAACTGGTAGAAGTCGTTGCACGGATCGGCGCTCGGATCGAGCGCGTCGTACACGGTGGCGCCGAAGGTGCCCGGAGCCGGCACCTCGAGGGTGAACGCCGGCGGGGGCGGAGG
>JBEBJC010000038.1:0-18861 GCA_040080105.1 Myxococcota bacterium | reverse complement strand
GGTCACGTTCGCCGCCGCGAGCGCCTACGCCGAGTGGATCGCGGCCCAGACGGGCCGACCGTGGCGGTTGCCGCGCGAGCTCGAGTGGGAGAAGGCGGCGCGCGGGGTGGACGGGCGCACCTACCCGTGGGGGAACTTCATCGACCCGAGCTGGTGCTGCATCTATGACGGGGGTGCCGACCCGTCTCCGGCGCCGGTCGACGCGTTTCCGCTCGACGCGAGCCCGTACGGGGTCCGAGGGCTCGGCGGCAACGTGCGCGACTGGGTGGTCGACGAGCGGTCGCCGAAGCGCTCGGCGGTGGCGCCCGAGCACCAGCTGGTGCGTGGCGGGCACTACCTCGGGGTGGCTCAGTTCGCGCGCTCCGCGCTCAGGTACCGATCCCCAACGCCGGCCGACGACACCATCGGGTTCCGGCTGGCCTGTCCGCTGGAGTGAGCGTGTTGGACGCGGCGATGGGATGGTTCTCGGAGCTGCCGACCGTCGTGGTGGCGCTCGTGGCGGGGGTCGCGGGTGGGCTCGCCGTGGTCGGCGGGTCGAGGCTCGCGCTGCGCCTCGCCGAGCGGATCGCGGCCACCACCTCGACCGCGCTGGACGACGAGCTGTTGAGGCGGGTCCGCGGGCCGTTGTCGGTGGTCGGCGTCGCGGTGGGCGTCCATGTCGGCGCGCTGGTGCTGAATGCGCCGTGGGTGGTGGGCGGCGCGTCGCTGGTCGAGACCCTGGTCGCCACCTACGTCGCGGTGACCGCGTTCGAGCTGCTGGTGGTCGAGAACTGGCTCGAGCGCCGCCAGGGCCTGAAGGTGCCCGGGCCGGTGCGTCAGCTGGTGATCGCGATCGCGTACGGCGCGGTGTTGTTGGGCATCGGCGGCGAGCTGTTCGGGGTCGATCTCACCCCGCTCGTCGCCACCGGCTCGATCACGTCGCTCGTGCTCGGGCTCGCGCTGCAGCAGCCCCTGTCGAACCTGTTCGCGGGGCTCGTGCTGCACGCGGAGCGTCACCCCGTGGTCGGCGATTGGCTGCTGGTCGACGGGCGCGAAGGGGAGGTGCTCGACATCGGGTGGCGCTCGACCCGACTGCAGACGTTCTCGCGCGACGTGCTGGTGGTGCCGAACATCACGCTGCTCAACGCTCAGGTGCTGAACTTCGCCCACCCGAGCCCGGAGTGTGGGCGGCCGGTCCCGGTCCCGGTCCCGCTCGACGTGCCTCCACACGTGTTCGAGCGGTGGGCCCGCGAGGTGCTCGGCCGGATCCCGGGGGTCGTGGGCGCCGACGAGCCCCGCACGAAGGTGTGGCTCACCGCGGTCGAGGACCACTGCCAGCGGTACGTGGTGCGGTTCTGGGTGTCGGAGTTCCGGATCCACGACGACTGCGAGTCGGAGCTGCTCAAGGGGCTGTGGTACAAGTTCGCCGAGCACGGGGTCGCGTTCCCGGCCCCGTTCCAGGCGGTGCGGGTGATCGATCAGGTCCCGGCGGCGATGGCCGCGCTCGACCCCTCCCGGCGGTCCCCGCTCGAGTGAGCCGGCGTCGCCCCCGGAGGGACCTGCGGCAGCCACAGGGTGAACGTGCTGCCGGCCCCGAGGGCGGAGCTGACCTCGATCCGCCCGCCCAGCCGCTGCGCCAGGTCGCGTGACAGGGCGAGCCCGAGCCCTGTCCCCTCGTGGCGGCGGGTGGCCGAGTCGTCGAGCTGCACGAACGGCTGGAACAGCGCGCCGATCCGGTCGGGCGGAATCCCGATGCCGTCGTCGATCACCTTCACCTCGACCCCGTCGGGGGTGGACCGGGCGACCAGGTCCACCCTGCCGCGCTCGGTGAACTTCAGCGCGTTGGTGGCGAGGTTCAGCACGATCTGCTCGAACCGCACGGCGTCGCTGCGGACGGACAGCCCGGGCTCCACGTCGACCGACAGCGACGAGCCGCTGCGGACCCGGCTCGGCTCGAGCAGGCGCGCGAGCCCGGTGAGCGACCGCCCCACGTCGATGTCGGACCACCGGATGTCGAGGCCGCCGGCCTCGATCCGCGACAGATCGAGCACGTCGTCGACCATCCGCAGCAGGCGCTGGGCGCCCTCGCGCACCCGATGCAGGTCTCCCACCAGCTCGAACTCGCCGCGGTCGGTGAGCTCGTCCTGCACGAGCTCGGCATACCCGAGGATCGCGTTCAGCGGGGTGCGGAGCTCGTGGCTCATGTTCGCGAGGAACCGGCTCTTCGCGCGGCTCGCCCGCAGCGCGGCCACCTCCGCCGACCGTCGCTCGGCGATCTCCTGCTCGAGCCGCTGCAGGCTGTGCCCGAGCTCCTCGGTGCGCTCGGTCACCCGGTCCTCGAGGCTCCGCTGGGCCTCGAGCAGGGCCTGCTCCAGCCGCACGCGCGACAACACGATCGCCCCGAACCCGGCCACCACCACCGTGGTGATCGCGGCGTACTCGAGCAGCGGCACCGCCGGCTCGGGCGCGAGCCCGTAGGCGAACGCGGCGATCGACAGAGCCCCCACCCACATCGCCAGCACCTCGCGCAGCCGCTGCACGAGCGACAGGCTCATCCCGACGATCAGCATCAAGCTGACCACGTGCCCCGCGGTCATCCCGTCGCGCCCGGACTCGAGGGTGAAGGTGAACAGCACCCACACCGCGATGACCATGCACACCGCCCGCAGGTGACGGGAGAACCACCCCGGGTGGAACGACCGCCACAACACGAACGCCGACACGCCCGCCATCGCGAACCGCTGGGACCAGCGCGCGTCGCCGGCCACGTCCAGCACCTCGCGCACCACTCCGAACGCCGGGATCGCGAGGGTGTTCGCGATCAGCAGCAGCCTCGCCGACCAATGGGGGGACGGGTCGGGCATGGCCCTCCACCAATCCCCTAAGCGACGGGGCCGGCGGGCACCGGCGGGCGATACCTCCGGGTTACTCGCCCCGGAACACCGGATCGCGGTTCGCGAGGAACGCCGCCATCCCTTCGCGTTGATCGGCGGTGGCGAAGCACAGCCCGAACAGCGTGCGCTCGGCGGCCTGGGCCGAGGCGAGCGGGCCGTCGGCGTTCTCGTGGATCGCGCGCTTGCACAGCCGGAGCGCGACCGGACCGAGCCCGGCCATCGCGTTGCCGGCGGTCACCGCGGCCTCCAGGACGTCACCGTCGATCACCCGCGAGCACAGGCCCATCCGCAGCGCCTCCTCGGCGCCGACCATCCGGGCGGTGAGGCACAGGTCGAGGGCGGCGCTCCAGCCGACCCGCCGCACGAGCCGCTGGGTGCCGCCGAACCCCGGGATCACCCCGAGCTTCACCTCGGGCTGGCCGAACTTCGCCTTGGTGGTCGCGAACACGAGGTCACACGCCATCGCGAGCTCACACCCACCGCCGAGCGCGAACCCGTTGACCGCGGCGATCACCGGCACCGGCAGCGCCCCGATCGAGTCGAAGATCGCCTGGCCGCGGGCCGCGAACCGCTCGGCCTGCACCGGGGTGAGCTCGGCCATCGCGCCGATGTCGGCGCCGGCGACGAACGCCTTCGGTCCGGCGCCGGTGATCACCACCGCGCGCACCGCCGGGTCGTCGCGCACCGCGTCGACCGCCTCGGCCAGGCCCTCGAGCACGCTCGCGTCGATCGCGTTGAGCTTCTCGGGCCGGGTGACCGTCCACACGTCGACCGCGCCGTGGCGGGTCCGGACGACCACCGGGCTCAAGGGGCCACCCCGTAGTTGTAGAAGCCGCGGCCGGTCTTCTTCCCGAGCCACCCGGCCTCGACGTATTTCCGCAGCAGCGGGCACGGCCGGTACTTCGAGTCGCCGCCCATCCCGGTGTGCAGCACCTCCATGATCGCGAGGCACGTGTCGAGGCCGATGAAGTCGGCCAGGGTGAGGGGTCCCATCGGGACGTTGGTGCCGAGCCGCATCGCGGTGTCGATGTCGCCGACCGTCCCGATGCCTTCGTACAGCGCGTACACCGCCTCGTTGATGTACGGCATCAACACCCGGTTCACGATGAAGCCGGGCATGTCGCGCCCCTCCACCGTGGTCTTGCCCATCTTCACCGCTGCGGTCCGCACCAGCTCGTAGCTCTCGTCGGTGGTCGCCAGCCCGCGGATCAGCTCGACCAGCTGCATCACCGGTACCGGGTTCATGAAGTGCATCCCCATGACCTTGTCCGGCCGGTCGGTGTGCGCCGCGATCGCCGTGATCGAGATCGACGAGGTGTTCGACGCGAGCAGCGCCCCCGGGCGGACCACCTTCGACAGCCCCTCGAAGATCTTGAACTTCAGCTCGACGTTCTCGGTCGCCGCCTCGATCGCGAGGTCCACGTCGGCCAGGGCCGCGATCTCGGGCGCGCGCCCGATCCGCTTGCGCGCCGCCGCGGCGTCGTCGGCCGCCAGCTTGCCCTTCTCGACCAGTCGCCCGAGGCTCTTGTCGATGTTGGCCAGCCCGCGATCGAGCGCGGCGGCGTTCACATCGTGCAGGACAACGTCATAGCCGGCCGCAGCGGCGACCTGCGCGATGCCGTTGCCCATCTGGCCCGAGCCGATCACCCCGATCCGCCTGATGTCCATCGGTCCTCCGGAAGGCCGGCGGACTAACCGGGTCGGGCGAACGCCTCCACCACCACCCCGAGGTCCTCGTCGAGCACCGAGTCGACGTACGGGTCGTGCTCGGTTCCTTGGGCCGAGCCGCGCACCGGCAGCGAGAACACCCGCCGGAGCACGATCTCTCCTCCCTCGAACAGCACGCCCTGGTTGAAGTAGGCGCGGAACCCGATCGCGCGGAGGTCCGCCTTGCGCTCGAGCAACGCCGCCAGGTCGCTGTTCAGCGGGCGGAACGTGAACGGGAGGTGCAGCCCGACCGTGAGCAGCGCCTCGGACAGCTGCTGCGCGATCCACCGGTTGATCGGCACGTGTCCGAGCGCGCCGTCGGCCAGCCGCGACGCGATCGAGCGGTTCTCCGGCAGCGCGAGCAGCGGCCGGAGCAGGTCGCCCACCGGCCCGTCCTCGACGGTGGACAACACGCCGAACAGGCGGTCGATCGGACCGTGGCCCGGCAAGGTGGACCGGATCTCCAGCTCGGGCACGGCCGGCGCCCCGGCCTCGCGCAGCAGGGACTCCGCTTCGGCCCTCGAACGGACCCAATCACCCGCGGTCAGCCGTTCCAGCGTCCCCCCTCGCGCGCGTCCTAACCCGATCGCGCCCTGGCTCGCCGGCGGTCGCGGAGTGGAACCCGGTGCCGCTCCGGGATACCGCGGCGTGCCGGAGGTCGTGGTCTTGTTGGTTGGATGGTTCTCCCTGGCGGCGTGTGTGCGCGACCTGGCGATGGGCCCGGACCTCGGAGCGTGCGCCGAGCTGCCCGAAGGCCCGTACGGGTTCGGCGACGCCGGGATCGGGAGCTGCCTCGCGGGGCCGGCGGACCTGTCGTTCTTCCAGCAAGACGGCGGCACGTTCCTCGCGGTGACCAACGCGGACCCGTACCGCGAATTCCAGAGCGGGAGCGTGCTCCTGCTCGACTGGGACGATCTCGCGTCGCGGTTCCTCGACACGGCCGACCGGCCTCTCCGGGTCACGATGGACCAGCTCGAGGCCCACCGGTTCGACCTGCTCGACGACGACGACGGTGACGGCGAAGGGAGCAACCCGTTCTTCGGCGGGTTCGGGTACGTTCCGGCGCGGTCGGAGGCGGTGGTCACGAGCCGATACTCCGAGACCGGCATCCTGCGGACGGGCAAGGACGAGGCGTTCGTGCTCGACCTCAAGGACATGGAGCTGCCCGGGGGCGGGATCCGGTTCGACGGCGCGGCCGACACGCTGACGCTCGAGGACGACCCGTTCCCGGTGGTGGTGGACTCGGTCGGAGACCGGGTGTACGTCGGCAACCTGACCGATCACTCGGTGTCGGTGCTGAGCACGAGCGGCGCCGCGATCCACGAGATCGACGTGGCGACCGGGCCCACGTCGACCCTGGCTCCGATGATCGACGTGGACGGCTCGGGCAGCCTCGGAGCGGTGAGCGCGCTCACGGTCACCGACGGCTCGCTCGTGTTCGACGACACCTGGTCGCTCACGTTCGTCGAGCAGACCGTGCGCCTGTGGGTCGCGGCCCCGATCGACGCGCAGACCGATGGCCTGCACCTGTACACCACCGGCGACACCCAGAACTACCAGTCGTCGGTGTTCCCGCTCGAGTCCGGCCTCGGCGGCGACGTGCGCGGACCGTTCGTGGAGGTCGACGCGAACGGCCTCGCCCAGATGTACTTCTCCCGCTCGACCGACGGCAACGTGTACCGCGCGGTCGCGTCGACCTACGGCGGCAACGCGTGGTTGCTCGACTCGTCGGTGGTGCTGGTCGGGCTCGGTCAGCTGTACGGCTCGGTGTCGCTCGCGCCGCTCCCCGGCGCCACCGGGTTGTTCGTCGACGTGCGCGACACCGAGAACGGTCCGGCGAGGATCGGGGTCGCGACCTCGGCCGACGGCGTGACGTTCGACTACGTGGGCGAGGTGCTCCGGCCGACCGAAGGCGCGTCGTACGAGGATCCGTTCGTGGCGTTCGACGCGCGCGCCGGCCGGTACCGGATGTGGCTCACCGTGCGCCGCGGCGAGGTGTTCCAGGTCGCGCTGTCCGAGAGCGAGGACGGGCTGTCGTGGACCCCGCCCGTGCCGGTGATCGACAACGCCGACGGGTACTTGTACGCCGCCCCCACCGTCACCTCGCTCGAGGGGCGGTACGGGATGTGGCTGTCGCGCACCGACGGCGCGGTGTGGGACACCGCGTTCAGCTGGAGCTACGACGGGTGGCACTGGACCGAGCCGGTCCTGGTGGTGCCGGGCGCGCTCGAGTACCGCGCGATCCACCCGCCGCGCGCCGCGGTGCAGGTCGATCCCGCGGGCGGCTGGCGGCTCGAAGGCGCGAGCGCCGGGTCGGTCACCGGGCTGCTGGTCGCGGGCTCCGAGCCGATCCCGGTCGGGGAGTACGAGATCGCGGTCACCAACGGCCAAGAGGTCGACAACGACGTGATCCCGGACCGCGCAGCCGAGCGCGCGCTCGTGCCGGGCTCGGCGGCCCAGATCGACGGCTCGACGGTGTTGTTCGCCTCCGCCGTGTCGGCGGGCGGCGCCGAGCGGCTGGTGGCGCTCCGCCGCGGGGCGGACGGGTGGGAGCCGCTGCTCGGCCCCGACGCCCTCGCCGATCAGCTCGGCCTCGACGCGGGCGAAGGCGCGAGTGACCCGGTGATCGCGAGTGACGGGTCCGGGTTCGTGCTGTTCTACTCGCGCACCGGCCGAGACGGCACGTCGCGCATTCGCCGGGCGACGTCGCCCGACGGGCTCGACTGGTCCGGCGGGACCGAGGTGACCCTCGTGCTGCCCGACGGCGACGAGGTCGCGTTCGACGCGGCCGGCCAACAGCCACACTCGATCGAGGTCACGGCCGACGGGGTGTGGCTGTGGTACTCCGGGTTCGACGGCTCGGTCGAACGGATCGGCGCCGCCACCGCGCCCGACCTGCGAGGGGTGTTCGCGCGCGAGGCCGGTGACCGAGAAGAGTGGGTGTTCGGCACCGGGGCTCCCGGCGGGTTCGACGACACGCTGGTCCGCGATCCGCTGGTGGTGGACATCGACGGGGTCACCCACCTGTACTACGCCGGGTACGACGGCGAGACCTGGCGCACCGGGCACGCCGAGCGCCTGGAGGACGGCACGTTCGTCCGCCGGCTCGATCCGATCGCCGGGGTCCCCCGGCCGTCGATGGGCGAGGTCGGCCGCTCGTTCGCCGCGTTGGGCGCCGACGGACCGGTGCTGCTCGGGCGCACCGAACTCGGGCTCGAGATCGCGTACGCCGGGTACGACGGCGTGGCGCGGCGCCTCGGCCTGGCGGTGGTCCCGATCGAGGCGCCGGACGAGATGTTCCCCACCCCGCGGTTCCCGACCGCGGGCGACACGATGGGGTTCGAGACCCACCGGTCGGCCGGCGAGCAGGTGATCGAGCTCGGGCAGACCACCGAGACGTTCAGCGTCCCGGGGTGGGGCATGTCGTCGATGGCGCTCGACACCGAGCGCGGGTTCTTGTTCGTCACCACCAAGCTCGACGACGGCGTGTTCGTGATCGACGTGCGCGACGACTCGGACGGCGCGTTCGTCGACGGGAACTACCTCGACCTCGAGGCGCTGCTCCAGGTGGACTCGGGCAGCGGCTCGGCGGGGTTCCGCGACGCGGTGATCTCTCCGTCCCGCGGGCTGATGTACCTGACCCAGCGGGTGCCCGACGGGCTCGTGATCGTCGACCTGAACCGCATCCCCGACGACGCGGAGAAGGAGATGGAGCTCGGCGCCCCGGTCGCGGTGCTGCCGCTCCAGTCCCTCGGTGACGACGCGGGGGTCGAGAGCTACGCCACCATCGGCGGGGCCGGGATGGCGCTGACCGCCGACGAGCGGTACCTGCTGATCACCCACTTCCGCGGAAACGGGCTGTCGGTGTACGACCTCGAGCGAGGGCTGTACGGCGAAGAGATCGCGTGGCTGCCGAACCTCGGGGAGAACCCACACGCGGTCGAGATCTCGCCCGACGGGCGGTGGGCAGTGGTCGCGAACTACCTCGGTGAGGTCGACGGTGAGACCGTGTCCAGCACGCTCACCGTGGTGGACCTCGATCCGGACAGCGAAACGTACCTGGAGGCGGTGACGTGGCTCGCCAACCACTGATGGTCCTCGCGGCCCTCGCACTCGCCTGTCGGCAGGATCAGCCGTACGAGGGCGCGTTCCAGCTCCCTGTGGCGGCGGCGGTCCTCCAGCCCGAGCTCGGCGGCCCGTTCCTCGAGCCCGTCGCGTTCGTGGCGAACGGGCACGGCGGGCAGATCGTGCCGCTCGCGCTGAAGCAGGGGCGGTTCCTCACCGACGACCCGACCGCGGCGTTCCTGCGCACGAACCCGATCCCGACCGGCGCGTCTCGGAGGCTCGGCTCGGTCGCGGTGGTGGCGCGGTCGGTGTCGGCGGTCGAGCTGTGGGCCACCGACCTCGCGTTCTCGGCCCTGGTGCGGGTCCCGTACCTGCTCGACTGCGAGGCCACCCCGGATCGATCCGAGTGCGCCGCGCGAGTGGCCGGCGCGCCGGTCGAGCAAGGGGTGTACTGGAACCTGGTCGAGCGGCCCGAAGGGGGCGCGACGATCTCCGGGATCTCGGTGAAGAAAGGCTACACCGCCACCGAGGAGTGGACGGTCACGTTCGACGGGGCCGAGTGGGACGTTGTGGGTTCGAGGTCCGGGCGACAGGCTCGGGCGACCACCGGCGAGCCGTACTCGTCCGAGGCGCACCGGCTGTCGTTCACGATCGAGGGCGACCCGCAGGAGGGGGACCGGTTCGTGATCCGCACCGAGAACGGGCTGTCCGAGCACGGGGTCGGCGGCGTCCCGCTCGAGGTGGAGGTCACCCCCGACCAATCGCTGCTGGCGGTGTTGGTCGAGGGGCCGAACGACGGGCGGGGTCGGATCCGGTGGTTCGACCCGGTCGCCCGGGCGGTGGTGGGCGAGGTGGTGCTGCCGGTCGACGCGTCGCCGGTCCGGCTCGGGTGGACCGAGGACGGGCAGCTGCTCGCCGCGGACCGCGCCCACCCGGCGGTGTGGGAGATCGCCCCGGGCGACACCGTCGCGATCGAGCACCCCACCCCGTGGCCCACGGCCGACGTGGCCTCGCTCGACGGGGACGATCGGCGGCGGCTGTACGTGGTCCCGCTCGACGGCAGCGGGCTGTATCTGTTCGACCGGGACACGGACGAGCTGCTCGACGTGAACGGCGCGGTCGAGGGTGCGCAGGGGATCCCGTTCACCGCGCCGGTGACTGGGATCGAGGCGCTGCGCCGCCCGTACTGGACGCCGGAGTACGACGACGACGCGATCCGGGTCACCGGGCGGTCGGTCGCGGTGAGCCTCGCCAGCAGCAAGGTGGTGTTCGCGCACGAGTCCACCGGGTGCCTGGTCCAGGACAACCTCGGCCCACGCACCACGCTCGGCCAGACGTCGACCTACGTGGGCACCAGCGACTTCACCACGAGCTACCTCACGAGTTGGCCGTATGGTGCCCAACTCGAGCTCGAAGGGGCGTCGGGTCGGCACGTGAGCGTGAACACCTGCGGCGGCCTCGCGTTGTCGGAGCAGTGGACCGCCCGGTTCGACCAGAACGTGCAGGCGTGGCGGGTGAGCGGCAGCGTGTCCGGAGATCAGGTGGAGCTGGCGTACGAGGACCAGCGGTACCTGTCCGACGAGGGCCAGGTCAGCTTCCTGATCGGGTCGCGCGCCACCCCGTCGAAGGACGGGTGGGAGATCACCTTCACCGTCGAGGACGGCGTCGCTGCCGCCACCGGCGACACGAACGGCGACGGTGTGACCGACCTGTCGCTCGGGGTCGCCGCCGACCCGGTGTACTTCGAGTACCGCGCCGGGCTGGCGGGCCCGATCGGGTCACACGAAGGGTCCGGGTGGTACCCGGTCGACGTGCGCCCGTTCGTGCTGCTCCCCGGGGCGTCCACCGACACGGTCGGGCGGATCGACCCCCAAGAGGCGCAGGTCGAGGTCGGCTGGGACTAGGGTCCCGTGCGGAGGTCAGCGTGCGGGTCCTGGTGGGGGTGAGCGGCGGGGTCGCCGCGTACAAGGCGGCCGACCTGGTCTCGACGCTGGTGAAGCGAGGCGACGAGGTGCGGGTGGTGATGACCGCCAACGCCACCCGGTTCGTCGGCCCGCTCACGTTCGAGGCGCTGAGCGCACACCCGGTGGTCACCGACGCCGCGTCGCGGTCCCTGCCGGCGCCCGAGCCCGGTGAACCGCTCGGCGGGTACAGCCCGATCGAGCACATCGCGCTCGCGAAGTGGGCCGAGGTCGCGGTGGTGGCGCCGGCGACCGCTTCCACCCTGGGTCGCCTCGCGGTCGGCCTGGCCGACGACGCCCTGTCCACCGTGTGGATGGCGATCCCGGCCGGCGTGCCGTGCCTGTTGTGCCCGGCGATGAACACCGCGATGTGGGAGCACCCGGTGGTGGTGCGGAACCTGCGCTGGCTCGACGAGCTCGGCCGGTACTCGATCGTGGCGCCGACCCGCAAGCGGCTCGCGTGTGGGGACGTGGGCGTGGGCGGTCTGGCCGACGTGGTGGACATCGCCGCCGCGATCGACCGGTTCAGGCCAGCCGGAGCACCATGACCGGTACGGTGGCGTGCCGGACCAGCCGCTCGGCCACCGACCCGAGCCAGAACTGGGTCAGCCCGCGGCGCCCGTGGGTGGCCACCAGCAGCGCGTCGTAGCCGGACTCGGAGCTCGCCTCGATCAGGGCCTCCACCGTCGGGCCCGCCAGCACCCGCGCGACCCCGCGGTGCGGCTCCGCCACCCGCTGCAACAGCTCGGTGAGCCGGGCGGCCGCCACCTCGCGCATCCGCTCGATCTCGGTGTTCACCAAGGCGAGCGCGGCCGGGTCGCTGATCCACCGGGTGGTCGCGTGGGTTCCCTCGGCGTACAGCAGGTCGAGCGCGCCGCCGGTGCGGGCGATCCACCCCTGCGCGAGGTCGACCTGGTGTGCGGCGTTCGGGTGCTCGACGTCCACTGCCAGCGCGAGGCGTACAGACATTCGTGTGCTCCGGGGGGCAGGATATCAGCCCCGCTCGCCGGCCACGTCGGCCTCGAGGTACCCGCGCAACGCCGCGGCGTCGGGCGTGGTGGCGAGCGCGTGCATCAGCTTGGTCACCGCGGCCTCGATCCGCATCTCTCCACCCTCGACCGCGCCTGCGGCCCGCAGCACCTCGGAGTTCCGGTACAGCCCGGCGTCGACCACCCCGCCCCACTGGGTCACCACCAGCACCGCGATCCCGCGCGACACCGCGTCGGACACGGCCCGCGCGAGCCCGTTGTTCGGCACGGTGCCCACGCCGAACGCCGCGAGCACCACCCCGCGCAGCTCCGGGTCGGTGAGCCGGTGCTCGACCGCCCGGGCCGACACGCCCGGGTGCACCCACACGACCTCGACCCGCGGATCGAACCGCGGATCACACCGGAACGGGCGATCGGGGGCGCGGAGGTGTGCGCCGAGATGCACGTCGGTGCCGAGCTTCGCGAGCGGCTCCACCCCGGGGCTCGCGAACGCGCGGTAGTGCCGGGTGTCCGCCTTCACCGCGCGGCACCCGCGCAGCAGCAGGCCGTCGAAGCAGATCCCCACCTCGGGGATCGCGCAGGTCGCGAGCTCGACCGCGTCGGTGAGGTTCCGGCGCGCGTCGGTGCGGAGCGCGGACAGCGGTCGCTGCGCGCCGGTCAGGATCACCGGCCGATCGAGCCCCTGCAGAGCGTAGGCCAGCGCGGCGGCCGTGTACGCCATGGTGTCGGTGCCGTGCACCACCACGAACCCGTCGTACCGCTCGCGCTCCTCGGCGACGATCTCGGCGAGCGCCGTCCACTGGGGTGGACCGAGATCCGACGAGTCGAGGTTGCACACGATCCTCGCCTCTACTTCGGCCAGGCGGGCCAGCTCGGGCACGTGATCGAGCAGGCGCGCCGCGTACGCGCCGGGCTCGAGCGGGCTGCCGGTCATCCCCAACGTGCCCCCCGTGTGCAACAACCTCACCCGCCGGCGTGATCCCACTTCCCCTCCGCCGGATCCAGCTATCGCGGTTGCACCCGCAGACCCGCAGCGGGCCCGCGCTCGGCCGGTCGTCACCCGACGGCCTCTCCGCCGTTACATTCGACTTGCCCACCCTGCCCGGCGGAGGCCGCACGCCTTACGTTGCGATCTCGCTCGGGCAGGTCGGAGCCTGCCCCGCAGAAAGGGGGAAACACCGGTGTTCGAGCTCTCCTCGGATCACGTGGCCATCCGCGATCTGGCGCGTGACTTCGCCCGCAACGAGATCGCCCCCGGCGCGGCCGAACGCGATCGGTCCCACCAGTTCCCCGACGCGCTGGTGCGGTCCCTCGCCGAGCTCGGGCTGCTCGGCGTGTTCGTGCCTCAAGCCTACGGCGGCGCCGGGATGGACGTGCTCGCGTACGTGTTGGCGCTCGAGGAGGTCTCGTACGCCGACGCCGGCGTGGGCGTGGTGATGAGCGTGCAGAACAGCCTGGCCGGGTGGCCGATCCTGCGGTTCGGCACCGAGGCGCAGAAGCACAAGTTCCTCACCCCGCTCGCCACGGGCGAGAAGATCGGTTGTTACGCCCTCACCGAGCCGATGGCCGGCTCCGATGCCGGCGCGATGCGGACCCGCGTGGATCGGGTTGCCGGCGGCTACCGGCTCAACGGCACGAAGATGTGGATCACCAACGGCCCGCAGGCCGAGATCTGCGTGACCTACGGCAGCCTCGACCTCGAGCAGCGCCACCGGGCGGTGTGCGCGTTCATCGTGGAGAAGGGCCCCGGGTTCACCGTCGGCAAGATCGAGGAGAAGCTCGGGATCCGCTGCTCGTCCACCTCGGAGCTGGTGTTCGAGAACCTGGACGTGCCGGCCGAGAACCTGCTCGACGCCGAGCGCGACGGGTTCAAGGTGGCGATGGCCACGCTCGACGGCGGGCGGATCGGGATCGCGGCGCAGGCCCTCGGGATCGCCCAGCGGTGCCTCGACCTCGCGGTGGCGTACGCGAAGGAGCGCAAGACGTTCGGGCGCCCGATCGCGGATCACCAGGCGATCCAGTGGAAGATCGCCGACATGCGCTGTCGGATCGAGGCGGCGCGCCTGCTCACCTGGCGGGCGGCGGCGCTCAAGGACGCCGATCAGCGCGCCACCACCGAGTGCTCGATGGCCAAGCTCATGGCGAGCGAGACCGCGAACTTCTGCGCGTACGAGGCGCTGCAGATCTTCGGCGGGTACGGCTACAGCCAGGAGTACGAGGTCGAGCGCCTTTACCGCGACGCCCGAATCACCACGCTGTACGAGGGCACGTCCGAGATCCAGCGCCTCGTCATCGCCAAGAACACGCTCGGGTAGGAGGTTCCGGTGGGTTCCGATCCGCGGCTGCGGGTACTCGTCGCGAAGCCGGGTCTGGACGGTCACGACCGCGGCGCGAAGGTCGTCGCGCGTGGCCTCCGGGACTCCGGGATGGAGGTGATCTACTCGGGCCTGCACCAGACCCCGGGCCAGATCGTGCGCACCGCGCTCGAGGAGGATGTCCAGGTGGTGGGCCTGTCGATCCTGTCCGGCGCCCACCTCCGCCTCCTGCCGGAGGTGGTGAGCGGGCTGCGGGGCGAGGGACTCGACGACGTGCTGGTGATCGCGGGGGGGATCATCCCCGACGCCGACGTGGAGCTGCTGAAGGCGGCGGGGGTGGCGGCGGTGTTCCCGCCCGGTACCTCGATCGGCACGATCGCCGAGTTCATCCGCGCCCACGCGAAGGCGCCGCTGTGATGGATCCGATGGAGGACACGGGCTCGTTCTTCGCCCCGGCGCTCCTCACCGGCACCAGCGCGGAGTTCATGGGACGCAAGCCGCTCCCGCGGTTGCTGCGCGAGCGGAACGTGGTGTTCTTCCTCGGCCCGCCGGGGGTGGGCAAGACCACCGTGGCCCGCCTGGTCGCCGGCCACGTGCGGGTCGATCTCGACCGGTCCTCGCTCGACCAGGTGCTGGTGGAGCGGGTCCGCACCGGTCTGTGGCACCCGGGGATCGAGGGCTGCCCGGCGCTGCTGATCGACGGCCCGGTGTGGATGCGCACCCGCACCGGCGCGCTCAGCATGTTGCTCGAGCTCGCCCGGATCCGCGCCGTGGCGAACCGCAAGACGCTGTTCTGCGAGGTCGAATCCGACGGCAGCGTCGAAGGGCTGATCAACCAGACCGAACCGGGGATAGCGGTGGTCGTCGGCCTGCGGTTCCCTACCGGGCGGCGCGCCCGGCTGCGGGTAGCCCGGCAGATGTGCAAGGATCTGTCTCTGCCAGCCGAGGTCGCAGACGGCAGCGACGACCTCGAGCCGTGGCGGTACGATCGGCTGGTGGCGTTCCTGGTCGAGAAGGCGTGGAGGCAGCCGTGAGTGACGACGAGCCGAGCCTGTCGCTGCAGCTGTTGGTCCACCCGCGGTTCCGCTGGCGGGAGGGGATGCGGGACGAGCGCGGGGTGCGCCTGGTGGAGCTCGACCTGTGGGACGGGACGGACCCGCCCGACCTCGCGGACCCGGCCACCGCGGGGGTCCTGCTGCAGGTGCTGGCCGAGACCGGCCTGCTCACCGACGTGGTGCGCGACGCGGGGGAGTGGATCGTCGCGGTGGAGCTCCCCGAAGATGGCGTGCAGGGCTACGCCTCCGACATCCTGGGCGAGGCGGCGTGCTACGCGCTGCTCCAGGCGTGGGACGTGTTGCCCGACGCGATCGCCTGAGCCTCACTCCTCGCGGACGTCGACCTTCCCGTCTCCGTCGGTGTCTCGGCCGGTGCGGACGACCTCACCCTGCGGGCCGAACCGCTCCCACACGTCGATCTTTCCGTCGCCGTCTTCGTCGCGCTCCTTCCGATCGAGGTGCAGCGCGCCGTCTTCCGAGCGGATGTAGTACTTGAACACGTTCGACCGGCCGTCTTGGTCGGTGTCGTACTCCGACATCACCCGGACGCCCTTCTGGTAATGGTCGGTCCAGTCGAACCGCCCGTCGTAGTCCGAGTCCATGTCCTCGCGATCCAGGTTGCCTTCCTGGTCGAAGAACGACACCACGTCGATCTTCCCGTCGCGGTTCAGGTCGAGCTCCTTGCGCACCAGCAACCGGGGCGCGTCTGCGCGCTCACGGTAGAAGTTGCGGATGTCCGCGGCCCCGTCGGCGTCCAGGTCGATGTCCTGGTCGACCAGGCCCTCTTCGGTCCGTTTCTCCGACACCTTGGTGGTGTAGGCGGACTCCGACACCCCTTCGGTTTTCTTGGCACATCCGGCGAACACGGTCAGCAACAGGGGCAACGAAGCCATGAGCTCCTCGAGCGGTGGGGCGATCTTACTCCGCCGCCCCCTATCGGCAAAGGCCGTGCCGCTCTTCAGACCCCGAGCTAGGAAGTCGGAACGCGGGGGATCGGTGGCGGTGGCGCGGGTGATCATCGTCGACGACGAGCCGGTGGTGCTGAACCTCCTGGCCGCGGTGTTCGAGGGAGAGCCCGAGATCGAGGTGGTGCGCTGCCCCGACGGCACCAGCGCGCTCGCGGCGATGGCGCGCGGCGTGGACGTGCTGCTGACCGACAAGAACCTGCCGGACGTGGGCGGGCTCGAGCTCGCACGGCGGGTGCGCGACTTCTCGCCCGACGCCGAGGTGATCGTCATCACCGGGTACGCGTCGCTCGACACCGCGCTGACCGCGCTCGAGCTCGACGTGTTCGACTACATCGTGAAGCCGCCGAAGGACATCTTCGACATCAAGCGGAAGGTGCGGCGCGCGCTCGACAAGGTCGCGGTGGTGCGCGAGAACCGTCAGCTGATGTCGGACCTGCGCGACCGCAACGCGGAGCTCGTGCGGGCACTCGCCGAGCTGAAGGAGCTCCAGGCCGAGCTGATCCAGTCGGAGAAGCTCGCTGGGATCGGCACCCTCGCGGCGGGGATCGCGCACGAGATCTCGAGCCCGCTGTTCGGGGTGATGGGCCTCGCCGAGGCGATCGTCGAGGAGGACGATCGCGAGCTCGTGCGCGGCTACGCGACCGAGATCGTCGACTACGCGCGCACCATCAAGGACATCGTGGTCCAGCTCTCCGGGTACTCCCGCACCGCGGAGACCGAGTACCACACGACCGTCGATCTCCCGAAGGTGATGGAAGACGCGATCAAGTTGGTCGTGCGGTCCCTGTCGTTCGACCCCTCCTGTGTCGAGCTCACGGTCGAGCCGGACCGCGCGTCGGCCCACGGGACGCTGTACGTGAACGCCCGCACGAGCGAAGTGCAGCAGGTGTTCGTGAACCTGGTGAAGAACGCGGTCGAGGCGCTGCTCGACCGGTACGGGACCGCGACCCCGTTCCCCGGGCGGGTCACGGTGCGGGCGGGCACGAACGACAAGCACGTGTGGGCGACGGTCGCCGACAATGGCCCCGGGATCCCGAAGGATCGGCTGTCCGCGATCTTCGACCCGTTCTACACGACCAAGCCCCCGGGGCGCGGCACCGGGCTCGGTCTGAACATCGTGTACCGGATCCTCACGAAGTACCGCGGCGCGGTCGCGGTCGAGAGCGTGGAGGGGGAGGGGACCACGTTCACCGTGCGGTTCCCTCACGACGACCGAGACGACTCGGTCGGGGACTGAGGTGGCCGAGGCGGGCGAGCGGCCCACCCCAGGTGCTGCAGCGGTCTCGGTCCCGCTGTGGGTGAGGCTCGCGCTCGGCATGGCGCTGCTCGCGGTGGTGCCGGTCGTCGCGGTGGGGTGGTCGGCGATCGACATCGCGACCCGCGGCGGCGAGCGCGCGGGTCAGCAGCAGCTGATGGTCGAGGCCACCCTGAAGGCGGAGCTGCTGGGCCGGTGGGTCCACGATCAGGCCCCGCTGGTGCTCGCGTTCCCCCACCTGTACCGGATCCGCGACCTGTCGGCGCCCGCACTCGTCGCGTTCCCGAAGTTGGTGCTGGGGGTGATGCCCTCGGCCGACGCGGTGGTGCTGGTCGACGCCGACGGCTCGCCGGTGGTCGAGGCCGCCCGCCGCGGTCCGACGATCGACGTGGCGGCGCTCGTCGCGCGGGTCCCGCTCACCGCCGCGCTCGAGGCGCCCGACGTGGTGCACATGGGCGAGCCGTGGGTCCCGTCACCGGGCGCGCGGCCGTGTTTCCCGCTCGCGGTGGTGGCGGCGGTGAACCCGGACGACCCGTCCGACGTGTGGGTGCTCGCGGTGCAGGTGGCGCTCGACCCGCTCGATCAGCTCGGCGCAGTGGTCACCGGGCAGCACGCGGTGGCGCTGTTCGATCGGGTGGGCCAGCCGCTGCTCGGGGCGGATCACCCGCTGGTGGAGCCCGAGCGCCTCCGCCCGCTGCTCGGCAACGACCGGGCGATCGACTTCACCCTCGAGGGCCGGACCGGCGAGGTGCGCGGCGCCGTCGTCCCGGTGCCGAGCACCCCGAGCTGGTCGCTGGTGGTGGCCGAGCCCGCCGACGTGGTGCTCGCGCCGGCGATCCAAATCCGGCAGCGGATGGTGCCGCAGCTGTTGGGCGCGATCCTCGCGGCGGTGCTGGTGGCCGGGGTCGTGGCGAGCTCCCTGTCCCGCCCGGTCGAGCGCCTGCGCGACGCCGCGCTGCGGGTGGCCGAGGGCAGGCAGGGCGTCCGAGCCGACATCCGGCGCACCGACGAGATCGGCGACCTCGCGCGGGCGTTCGACCACATGTCGCTGCGTCTCGAGCAGAACCGGTCGGAGATCGCGGCCCAGCAGGCCGAGATCGAGTCGTTCAACCGGGAGCTCCAGCAGCGTGTCGACGAGCGGACCCGCGAGCTGCGGGAGGCGCAGGAGCGGCTGGTGCGCTCGGGCCAACTCGCCGCGGTGGCCGAGCTCGGCGCCGGCCTCGCGCACGAGCTGAACAACCCCCTCGCGTCGGTGCTCGGGCTGGCGCAACTGCTGCGGGTGCGCCACCCGGAGGAGGGGCTGCTGGCGAGCCTCGAGTCGGAGGCCGCCCGCTGCCGCGACGTGGTGGACACGATGCGCAGCATGCAGACCCTCGAGGTGGACCCCACCGACGCCCCCGTGGTACAGCTGACCGAGGTGCTGCACCACGTGGTCGGGCTCGTCGGCGGCCCGTTCCGGCACCGAGGGGTCCAGTTGGAGCTGGTTCCGGTCAATCCCGAGCTGCGGGTGCGGATGGATCCGGTCCAGGGCAGTCAGATCGTGGCGCAGGTGCTCAACGCGCTGCGGGCCGGGCTCGAACCCGGGGCCACCGTGCGGATCGCGGCCGAGCCGGTCGCCGATCTCGACATCCCCGAGGTGATGGTGCGGCTGATGCCCGACCGCCCGGTCGGCA
>JBEBJC010000780.1:0-4352 GCA_040080105.1 Myxococcota bacterium | reverse complement strand
GCTTCGTGTTTTCGGGCCCCCCGGCCCCAGGGCTCCGCCCGGTCGACCCGGCTGGCGTGTGGAGACCTGTGTCCTGATCGTTGACATCACCGAATACGAATTCTCGTGCCGGCGCAGCCAGTGTGTCGGCACTATCGAGCTGATTTTTTCGTCGGCGGGTAGCCAAATGGTAAAGGCACTTGGATGAACACCAAGAGAGTTCCCTCTCCGGGCGTGCGTCTCGCCTTGTTTCACAAGGCCCCTGGTACGTCCTACACGCGACTGTGGGTTCGAGTCCCACCCCGCCGACACCCATTCTCTACGGAGAGATTCGCCGGACGGTCCGGCACTCATGTCTGAATGAGATCCCCGTGCGCTCCCTCGCCTTCGGTGGCACCCGAGCGCTCGTACACGCACCGTGGTTCGACTCCACGTCTCTCCATCTCCGTTCCAGTTCGTTTCGTCGGCGGGTAGCCTAATGGTAAAGGCACTTGGTTTTGGACCAAGAGTGAAAACTCTCCGGCCGTGCCTCTCGCCTCGCTCCGCGAGGCCCCGTGCACGTCCTACAAGCGATTGCGGGTTCGAGTCCCGCCCCGCCGACACTCTCTCTCCACCCACCCCTCGACTCGGGCGGCAGGTTCCGCCCTCAGGAGGATGTCATGCCGATCGATCGTGTCGAGGCGCTCGGGCCGGCCGAGCGCGTGTTGCAGACGTTGCTGACCCACTCGGACCACCTGGTCCACAACCGCCCGGGGTTGATCACCGCCGACCCGGCGAGCCCGATCGGGGTCCGGTGGACCCCGGTCACCCACCGGGTCGAGGGCGCAGAGAAGGTCGTGTACGCGCTGGTGAAGCGCGGCGCGAAGAGCGAGCGCGTCCGCAAGGGCGTGCTCGGCGCCGACAACGCGGTCCGCCACGGCGGCGCGATCGTCGGCCACTACCGCAAGCCCGGCCTGTTCCACGAGTCGGTCGGGTGGACCTGGCGTCAGATCGCCGACGTGTGGCGCCTCGACAACGAGTTCGCCGCGCGGTGGGCGAGCTGGTCGTTCGGGCAGGAGCACCGGGACCTGAAGGTCGCGCTCGCGGCGTTCATGTTGGTCCAGAGCCGCACGGGCCAGCCGGTCCGCGACGGTGACGGGGCGGTGTTGTTCCACGACGAGGACTTCCGCGAGGTCGGCGAGGCGATGGTGTTGATCCGCCGCAAGGACGGCAAGGACCTGAGCCCGAAGCTGCTGCTCCGGATCGGGGACGTGCTCGAGCTGCCGGCGGTGGCCGCCATCAACCGGGAGTGTGGGTTCGGCAAGTCGGCCCGTACGGCGCCGCTCGGTCGTTGGCCGGCCGCGGTCACCAAGTGGCTCGCGCACCGGGAGCGCAACCCGGCGATGCTCGAGGGGCTGGTCAAGGCCGGGTTCCGCACCACCGTGATGGAGCTCGCGCGCCGGGTCGGGTACAAGCCGGCCACCCCGGCGTTCTTCCGGGTGCTGCGGTGGAAGCAGAAGCAGGCGGCGGACGGTCGGCGCGCGATCGCGATCGGGGCCTCGGTGGCGCCGGTCGAGTCGTGGGAGGGCCTGTCCGAGGCCGAGGTGTGTGAGCGCATCGTCGCGACCCGCCCGTCGTACAAGCGGCTGGTGGGGCTGCTCCCGCCGGCGCTCGGGCTGACCCGGGCGGTGGTGGCGGCAGCGGTCGAGGCGGGCGCGCTGTCGGACGCCGACCTCGTGATCTTCACCCCGACGCTCGAGGACCTCGGGTTGCTCGACGTGCCGATGGTGAAGGCGCGGTGGGAGTCCGCGGTGCGTGCCGCCGAGAACCAGCGCGCGGCGCACATCGCCACCCGGGTCAAGGACAAGGGCACGCAGGAGCGGTTGGTCGCCGCGTCGGAAGAGGTCGTCCGCAAGGCCACGGTCGAGGTCCTGAAGGGGCTCCGGGTGTACTTCGCGGTCGACATCTCGGCGTCGATGACCCACGCGATCGAGGCGGCGAAGGGCCACCTCGCGAAGCTGTTGGGCGGGTTCCCGCTCGACCGCGTCCACGTGTCGGTGTTCAACACCGGGGGCCGCGAGGTCACGATCAAGCACCCGTCCGTCGCTGGGGTCGAGGCTGCGTTCCGCGGGTTCACCGCGGGCGGCGGCACCGACTACGGCGCGGGCGTGCGGGCGCTGTCCGCCCGTCGGCCGGCCGCCGACGAGGACGTGTTGTTCGTGTTCGTCGGCGACGAGCAGGCCGCCGAGTTCTCCGCCGCGTTCGCCGCCGCCGACCTGCACCCGGTCGCGTTCGGCTTCGTGCGGGTGGACTGGGACGGCCGCTCGGCCGCGGTGCGCGACACCGCCGCCCGGATGGGCATCCCGTGCTTCCTGATCGACGAGGCGGTGTTCGGCGACCCGTACGCGGTCGTCCGCACCCTGCGCAACCTGATCGCGGCGACGCCGGTGACCGCAGTCACCGCGCCGCAGCGCACGCCGCTGGTGGCGACGATCCTCGCTACCGAGCTCCTGCACAAGCCGGTGTGGGCGGCCTGATGTCGTGGCGCGACCTGCTGTCGGTCCAGGCGACGATCACCGTCCCGTGGACCGGCAGCCGGACCGTGGTGCACGCGGGCCGGACGTACCAGGTGCACGGCGCGCTGCCGCCCGAGCACGGATTCCACACGTTCACGGTCGGCGGCGGCCGACGGGCCACCTGGTCGGGGCCCTCGCCGCTGACGGCGGACGCGTACTTCGACGACGCGGCCGAACGGGTCACGGGCTACCTCCTCGGCGACCGGATCGCTCCGGACGGCGCGGCGGTGGCGCCGGACCTGGCGCGGCTCGTGGTCGGCACCGAGCGGGTGCACCTGGTGGAGCCGGGCCTCGACCGGTACGCGCGGATCGTCGCCGCGCGCGCCGAGGACGGGCGCCTCGTGTGGCTCGCCCAGGACTTCCCGCTCGGCCCGGAGGACGAGGTGCGCGAGGCGTTCCTCGCCGGCCGTCCTTCGGTCGACCACGTGCGCGGCGTGACGCCCGCGCTCGACCTCGCGTTCCGACTCGAGTCGTGGATGCGGGACGAGGCGGCGCGGCGGCGGGCCGAGCTCGAGGCGCGGCGAGCGGCGGAGGTGGCCGCCGAGCTCCGGCACCAGCGGACGGCCGCAGCGGCCACCCGCCGCCGGGTCGCGCGGGACGACTTCGACGCAGCCGCGACCGAAGCGCTCGCGGTCACCGGCGCCGAGCTGATCTCGACCCGGGAGGGCTACGAGCGCGGCGAGCACGTCGTGCGGTTCCGGTTCGTCGGGCGGTCGTTCGAGTGTGTGTGCGACGGCGAGCTGCGGATCGTCGACGCTGGGATCTGTTTGGTGGACCACTTCACCGGCGAGCGCGGCGACACGCGGTTCACCCTCGAGTCGCTGCCTGCGGTGATCCGTGAGGCGGACCGCGACGGCAAGCTCGTCCAGTTCCGCCGCTGAACCCTTGGAGGAGTGACATGCGCAACGATTGGCACGCGCTGCAGTTCGCGGAGGCTCGGGTCAACGTGACCTGGGACGGCCAGAACGGGGACTTGCCCGATCCGGTGGCGTTCGACGCCCCGGACGCCGCGATCCGCCGGTGGATCACCGAGGCGGTGCGCGGCGGCTCGATCCCCGGGCTGGACCGCGACCGCGGCGCCGAGTTCACCGAGTTCGTGGTCGACCGGTTCCCGGCGACCCGGGCTCGTCCGTACAACCTCATTCAGGTCCGGCCGAAGACCCCGTTCGGTTGAACCTCGGTCGCCCGTCGTGTGACGGGCGACCGTCCCCGTTGGATCGCTGGAGGACGTGATGGCCATCGAGCTCGTGATCGTCGGTGTGGGCGCGCTCGGCTCCCACGTCGCGCTGTTCGTACGCAACCTCGACGTGAAGCTGACGGTGATCGACTTCGACCGGGTCGAGGCCAAGAACACCGCGTCGCAGTTCCACACCCGGCTGAGCCTCGGCAAGAACAAGGCCGCCGCGCTCGCCCAGTCGCTGAAGGGGCTGTTCGGGGTCGACGCGACCGCCGTCCCGCACCGCCTCGGCTCGGACAACGTCGAGGTGCTCCTCGGCCGGGCCGGCCTGGTGGTGGACTGCCTCGACGACGCCCCGAGCCGCAAGGTGGTGCAGGACTTCGTGCGGGCCCGCGCGATCCCGTGTGTACACGGGGCGCTCGCGGCCGACGGGGCGTTCGGGCGGGTGGTGTGGGACGACGCGTTCACCATCGACGCGGCGGCCCCGGGAGCGGCCACCTGCGAGGACGGCCAGCACCTGCCGTTCGTGGCGCGCGTCGCGGCCGAGCTCGCCCAGGCGGTGGCCACCTACGTCCGCACCGGCGACTCCGTCGGCGCGCAGATCTTCCCGTCGGGGCAGATCGCGCTTTGAGGGCCCCGGA
>JBEBJC010000779.1:0-4356 GCA_040080105.1 Myxococcota bacterium | reverse complement strand
CCTCCCCCACCGCCGCGTGGGTCGCCGCGTGGGTCGCCGACCCGTCGGAGCGGGAAGGCCAGACCCACCTCGAGACCGCCGCGTTCGTCCCGATCGAGTTCGACCCTCCGCGCGCGCTGCCGCCGGTGCCTCTGCACGGCTCCGAGTGCTACGTCCACGCCGTGGGGCACGCGCTCGGCGCGTTCGTGGTCGCCCGGGGCGCCGAGCTGTGGCTGATCGAGCCGACGGGCCGACGTCGACTGTGCATCTGGGGCGGAGACGCGCACGAGGACGACGAAGTCCGCTCCCCGTGGGTCGGCCTGGCGTTCGGCCCCGACGACCGGTTCGTGTTCGGCGTGGCCCAGCGCGGCGACAGCACCGCGTGGGTCGAGGTCGACGTCGCGTCCGGTGCGATCACCGAGCGGTGGCACGGTCCACTCCGCGGCAACTCGCGCAGCTCGCGCAACGGGTGGCGCACCCCGTCGACCTGGGTGGTGAACGGGCTGTTGGTCAGCGCCGGCGGGCGCCAGCTGTGCGCGTTCGATCCGAGCTGGGGCGCGTTCGCGCAGTGGACCGAGGCGCCGGGACCCACGCCGATCTCCAGCGACGGGCAGTCCGTGGGTTGGGACACGCACGACCAGTCGTGGACCCGCGTCGACAGCGGGACCGGCGTGACGAGGTCGTTCACCGACGACGCCCCGGCGGACCTCCGGGGCGACGAGGCGCTCACCGCGCGCGCCACCCGCGCTGGGCCCGCGGGGCCCCTGGTCCGCCGCGGACCGGACGGCACGGTCCGACAACAGGTGGCGCGCGGTGCCGACGACGCGGGGCCCGCGGTGCTGGTCCCCGGCGGGGTGCTGGTCGGCGACGACGCGTGTGTGACCGCGCACCGCGACCCGGCCCCGCCGACCGCGATCCGATGGGCCGCCGGCCGCGCAGACGCGGTGGCCTGGCGCGCGGGCACGGTGGCCGCGGTCGCCGGGTCGCGCGTGGGGCTGTTCCGCGGCTCGACCGCCCGCACCCACACCGACGAGCACCTGTGTCGCGGGGTCGCGCTGTCTCCCGACGGCCTCACCGCCTACGTCGGCGCCACCAAGTCGATCCGGGTGTTCGACCTCGGGCGGGCGCGGTCCAAGCCGCGCACGCTGTCGGGCCACGCGTACCCGGTGACCGCGGTGGCGGTCGCGGTCGACGGCACGATCGCGAGCGCGAGCGAGGACCACCTCGTCATCCTGTGGGATCCGGCGGGCGCCGTTCGTCACAGGCTCAGCGGCCACCCGGAGGCGGTGCGCGGGGTCACGTTCTCGCCCGACGGCGCGGCGGTCGCGTCGGTCGGCGCCGACGGGGTGCTCCGGATCCACGACGTGGCCACCGGCGCGCTGACCCGCTCGGTGCCCGCGCCCGACGCCACCGGCCCGGTGGCGTGGGCCGCCGACGGCGTGCACCTCGCGTGGCTCACCTCGGGCGGAGTGGCGTTCGACGGAGGGCGCACGATCGCGCTGCCGGGCGCCACCGCCCTCGCCGCGCACCCCGACCGCGCCCTGTTCGCGGTGGCGACCGCCGACGGGACCGTGCGAGGGCTCCTGCCCGACGGCGCCCACCGCCCGCTCGCCCGCGGGTTCGTCCCGGCGCCGATCGCGCTCGCGTTCGACGGCGACTCGCTCGTCGTCGGGGCGTCGGTCGACGCCACCGCGACCACCACCCTCGTCCCGTTGTCCTGGGAGGCCTGATGGACCCGGCGAAGAAGAAGCGTGTGCTGAAGATGCTCGCCGGCCGGGAGGCGGATCGCGCCCAGGCGCGCGAGCTGCTGGTGGCGCTCGGCGACGACGCGCTGTGGCGCGAGGCGCTCGCCGGGGCCCGCACCCACACGGTGGTCGGGATCGAACAGCTCCGGAACGACGACCTGGCGCTGGTCGCCGCCGCGCCCGACCACCTGCCCGAGGTCCGAGAGCTCCGGAGCCGGAACCGGAAGATGTACTTCTCGAGCGCGGTGGGCGAAGAGGCGTCGTGCCTGACCCACCTCGACGAGGTGCACCTGACCGCGGCGTGGGGCAGCGACGCGCCGGTGTTCAGCCCGTCGCTCGCCCTGCTGCACCACAACCCGGTCACGATCCTCGACCTGATCGGGGTGGACCTCGGCGACGGGTCGCTGGTGGCGCCGTTCCCGCTGCGGGAGCTCCGCGGGGGGAACACGAAGTGGAGCGCGCTGCCGGTGTTGCCGAGGCTCGAGGTGCTGACCGGCCACGCGGACGCGACGACGCTCGGCGCCGGACTGCCCGCGCTCCGCCGGCTCGAGCTGGCAGCCGCCGAGCTGTCCGACCTGACCGCGCTCGCCGGCGCGACCCGGCTCGAAGAGCTCACGCTGACCCGCGCCGCCGCGGTGCGCGACCTCGACCCCGTCCGACGGGCGGTGGCCGCCGGCGCCCCGCTCCGCGAGGTCCGCCTGCTCGGCGCCCGCCGGGTCGAGTCCCTCGCGCCGTTCGCCGGGGCGCCGCTCGAGCACCTCGAGCTGGAAGGGGTCGACCTGACCGACCTCTCCCCGCTCGCCGGCGCCGCCCGCCTCCGGTGGCTCGCGGTCCGGGACGCGCCCCACCTCGCCGAGCTGTCGCCGGTGGCGAAGCTGCCCGCGCTGCAGTGCCTCGATCTGCGCGGCTGCAGCGCCGTCCGCGACCTGTCCCCCGCGTTGGCCCTGCCGGCGCTGCGGGTGCTCGCCCTTCGGGGCACCGGCGTGGCACCGGCCGATGTCCCGGCGGCCCTGCGCCCGTACTGCACCTGGGCCGACACGCCCGTGCTCGAGCGGCTCGCCGACCGCCCCCGCCACCCCGACGACACACGCGAGGCCGCCTGATGCCGAAGACCACCCGGATCGGGGCCGACCCCGCCGTCGGCCACCAGACCTACGGCGCGCGGATGGGACCGGCCGCGCTCGGCCGCACGCTGCACCAGCTGCTCGACACCAACACCCTACGCGTGGCCCGCGGCGGACGCGCGGTGCCGATCTGCGTGTGGGGACAACACGGGATCGGCAAGACCGACATCGTGCGCGAGGTGGTGGGTGCGCGGGGGTGGCGGCTCGCGTACGTCGCCCCGGCGCAGTTCGAGGAGATGGGCGACCTGCACGGCCTGCCGGTGCTGGTCGACGCCGACGGCACCGACGCGCGCACCGTGTTCGCCGCGCCCGACTGGGTGCCGCGCGAGCCCGGGCCGGGGGTGTTGCTGCTCGACGACCTGAACCGCGCCGACGATCGGATCCTGCGCGGCCTGATGCAGCTGTTCCAGACCGGCGGGATGTTCTCGTGGCGGCTGCCGCCGGGGTGGCAGGTGGTGGCGACCGCGAACCCGGAAGGCGGCGCGTACTCGGTCACCCAGATGGACGACGCGATGCTCACCCGCCTGCTCCACGTGACGCTCGAGCTCGACGTCGCGGACTGGATCACCTGGGCCCGGTCCGCGGGCCTGGACCCACGCGGGGTGGCGTTCGTGGAGCAGGTGCCGGAGGTGGTCACCGGCCGCCGCACCACGCCCCGGTCCCTCGCCCAGTTCCTCGAGGCCCTGGTGGACGTGCCGGACCTCCGCGCGGCCGAGACCCTGGTGCGCACGCTGGCGGCGAGCACCCTCGACGAGGTGACCGTGGCCGCGTTCCTCGCGCACGTCCGCGGCCGGTCGACGAACGCGCTGACCCCGGCCGACGTGCTCGACGCAGCCGACGACGACACCCTCGACCGCACGCTCGCGCCGCTGCTCTCCCCCCAGGGCGAGCTTCGGCTCGACTTGTTGGGCACCCTGGTCACGCGGCTCGGCGACCACCTGCTGCGCGCAGACTATGCAACCGGCCCGCGCCACGGCGACAACCTCGAGCGGTTCCTGCTCCACCCGAGGATGCCCGCCGACCTTCGGCTGGCGCTGCACCGGCGGGTGATGGGGGGCAAGGTGGCGGCGGCGAAGGCGCTGCTGCGGCGGAAGGCGATCGCCGAGAGGGTCCTCGACGCGTTGTGACCGAGAGCCAGGCTACCAGCCCGTCGCCTGCACCCGCGTGCCGCCCGGGCCGAGCTGCGGGCCGAACACCGGCAGCCAGGTGCCCGGCAGGCGCACCCCCGGCACCGACACCGCGCGCCGGTCGCGCTCGACCAGCGCCACCGTCGCCGCGCCCGCGCCGAACCCGACCGTGCTGCCGATCAGCGAGCCCAGCGCCACCCGCGACCCCTCGTCGGTGGCGAGCGCCGCCCCGAGCGCCCCGAGCGTGGCCCCGGACAGGGCCGCGAGCTGCGGGATCACCGTGTCGCGCGGCTCGAGCCCGACCGCCGGGAGCAGCGCGATCCCCGCCCCGCCCATCCCGAGCGCCATGCCCGACGCGCCGGTGAGCAGCGGGACCGCCAC
>JBEBJC010000778.1:0-4364 GCA_040080105.1 Myxococcota bacterium | reverse complement strand
CCCACCGACACCTCGACCGGACCGACGGCGGCGAGCAGGTAGGCGCCCGCGATCGCGGTGGGTCCGCCGAACGCGAGCTCGCTGCGCGGGCGGGCCCACAACGCGACGTCCGCCCCGCCGCCGAGCGCGCCGCTGCGCCACCCGGCGGCGACGCCGAGCGCGCCGGTCGCGCCGGGCTCCCCGAGCGCCACCGCGGACGCGCCGAGGGACGGCGTGACCCGGCCGAACACCGACGCCGCGCCGACGCCGGACACCGGGGTCCATCGCACGCCGACCGACGGGTCGCCGGCGAACCCGATCCGCGCGGTGTCTCCGGCGGCCACCCCGGTCTGGACCAGGTACGCCGGGACCTCCACCTCGAGCGCGAGCGGCCCGAGCCCAGCGGCGGCGGCGACCCGCGCGGCCAACACGTCGCCGACCACCGGCACCGACCGGTCCGGGCCCCGCCACACCAGCGGCGCGCGGGTGTACACCGCGGTCAGCGACGCCACCTGGCCGGTGAGCCGCGCGCTCGGCTCGGCTCCCGGGGCCGGCCCCGACGTGGCACGGAACAGGTCGGCCGCCACCGTGGGCGCGACGAACGCCGGGTCGTCGGCGGCTGGGTCGGCGAACGCCACCCCGGTGAACATCAACATCGGCGCCTCCACCCCACGAGCCACGACCCCAGCCACACCAGCCCCGGCGTGAGCCCCGAGCCGGGGGCGGTCGCGCACCCCGACCCGCCGCCGAGCGCGCCGGGCGCGTCGACCACCGGGTCGACCAGGTCGAGCCGACCGTCGCCGTCGCGGTCACCCGCCTCGTCCCCGTCCGCGACGCCGTCGCCGTCGGTGTCCGGATCGGTCGGATCCGCGCCCAGCCCGGGCTCCTCCCCGTCGGTCAGGCCGTCCCCGTCGGTGTCCGGGTCGCGCGGGTCGGTGCCGAGCGCGGCCTCGGCGTCGTTGTCGAGCCCGTCCGCGTCCGGGTCGTCGTCGCCGGGGTCGGACGGGTCGGCGCCGAGCGCGAGCTCGTCTCCGTCGTCGACCCCGCCGCCGTCCGTGTCCGCCGCGGTCGGATCGGGGTCGCGCGGATCGCCGTCGCCGAGACTGTCGCCGTCGGTGTCCGGGTCGAGCGGGTCGGTGCCGAGCACGGCCTCGGCGTCGTTGTCGAGCCCGTCGGTGTCCGGGTCGTCGTCGCCGGGGTCGGTCGGATCGGCCCCGAGGGTGGCCTCGTCTCCGTCCCCCACCCCGCCGCCGTCGGTGTCCGTCGCCCACGGATCGGCGCCCAGGTCGAGCTCGTCGCCGTCGTCGAGGCCGTCGCCGTCCGAGTCGGCGGCGGTGTCGGAGGTGCCGAGCTCACACGCCTCGTCCCAGTCGGTGAGCCCGTCGCCGTCGCCGTCGGCGGCCAGGTCCACCACCACCACGGTGAACGGCGTGGACAGCACCTCGGACACCCGGGTCCAGGTGTCGAGGAACCCGTCGTTGCCCTTGCCGGTGCCGTCGAACCGGCCCCACGCGCGGGCGTTCGCGTTCGCGGCGGCGGGCGCTGTGGGGTCGCCGGAGTCCATCCGGGCCGGCCCCGAGGTGACCAGGCTCTCCTGGCCGTCGGGCAGCAGCTCGTCGGCGCCGTGGACCAGCGCGTCGTCCCACCCCATCCCGAGGCCGGAGCGCGCCCCGCCGGGGTCGACCGCGAACATCCGCAGCCCGGGGTACGCGGTCTCGATGTCGTCCGCCACGAAGTGCAGCTCGCCCACCCCGAGCGACACCACACACGGCACCGGACCGGGCGCGGCGCCCGGGAGCGCGTCGAGCGGCAGGGTGGCCGGACCCGCGGCCACCGCCGCCACCGCCACCCGCTCGGGCCCGGAGTCGTCGAACACGCCGTCGCCGTCGAGATCACACACCAGGTGCGCCACCGCGTCGGTGCCGGCGTCGAACGTGACCGCGCCGGCGCCGGGCGCGAGGCGATCACACGCCAGCGCACCCGCCGCGTAGCTCGCCCCGGTCACGGTGGGCGGGGTCGACCCGAACGCGGCCCGCTCCGGCACGCCGAGGTACAGCTCGAACCCCGGGGCCACCTGGTGGCCGGCCTTCGGCGCCGAGCGACCGGCGTCGGGGCCGTCGACCCCGGTGGCGTTCGCCGCGACCGCGTAGCCGAACCCGGCCAACCCCTCGAACCGCAGCTCGACCACCACGTCCGAGGTGGGGCCGGTGGGCAACAGCGCGTAGAACGAGCCGGTGAACGCGTCGCTCTCGCCGTACCCGCCCGCGAGCACGCTCCACGACGCGCTGTGCAGCCGTGCCCCGGTCGCTCCGGTGACCGCGAGGTCCCACGCGCCCGACGGGTCGTCGGACAGCGCCACCGCCCACGCGCCCGGATCGCCGCCGACCAACGACACGACCTCCCCGCTCGGGTACGTGCCCCACGCGGCTCCGTCGGGGGCGGTGAGCGAGAACGTGCCGCCGCCCGTGTACACCACCTGCTCGACCGTCGGGTCGAGGATGTCGAGCCACAGCGCGGTCTCCGCGGCGACCAACGTCTGGGTCGGTCCGAGCTCGGCCGAGCCCTCGGCCCACGCGGCCGCCGTCCACCCGATCATCATGGCCCCACCCCCGCAGGAAACGCGATCTCGTGTGGGTCGGACGGGACGCCGACGAACCCGGTGCGGTCGAACGCCGCCACCCGCCACCACAGCCCGCGCACCCGGAACGGCAGGAACAGCAGCTCGGGGGACCACTCGGACCGATCGGTGTCCTCGACCAGCACCAGCGACTCGAACGCGGGCTCGGTCGACCACTCGACCCGGTACCCGAGGGCGCGGTCGACCGGCTCCCACCCGAAGTCGGGGCGCATCAGCACCGCGCGATCCGCCGGCCAAAGGGCGTTCGCCGGCATCAGCAGCGCGACCGGCTCGGACGGCGCCTGCCCGGTGGCCACCCGCGCGCCGTACCCGGACGGGACCGGGACTTCGACGCCCGCGCCGGACACCACCACGTCGCCGGTCACCGCCTCGGTCCGCGCGGCGCCGGGCTCGACCGTGACCCGGTAGCCGCCCTCGGACCCGAGGGTGCGGCCGCTCTCGGTCGCCACCGCGACCTCCCCGCCGGCCGCCGCGTCGCGGACCGCGAGGGAGCCGCGCGACAGCGACAACGCCGAGCTGCGGGTCGTGTCGTCCGCGGTCGCCCGGTCGACCGTGATGCAGGTCCCGGCGAACAGCGTGACCTCGTCGTGTGCGCCGCCGGCGCGGGTCGCGGCGAGCCGCACCGTGGCGAACGACCCGTCCGCGGTGCACAACGTGGCCCCGACCGGGACCTCCGCCCCCTCGGCCACCGGATCGATCCGCCCGGCCCACGCCGCGGTGACCTGGCCGGTGACCCGGGTCACCACCGCGCCGCTCGGGTCCGCGGCCCACGCCGACGCCAGCCACGGCACGATCACTTCGCCTCCACCGGGGTCACCGACACCCGTCGTTGGGTCTCCGGAGCCGCGCCCTCGGCCCCCACCTCCCCCGCCGCGATCCGGATCCGCGCCGGATCGACGCCGGCGTCGACGAGCAGGCCCCGGACCCCGTCCGCGCGCTGTGCCGCGAGGGAGGTGTTGCGCGCGGCGTCGCCCTCGGGCGAGGCGCTGCCCCGCAGCTCGAGCGCCCACCCGCCGAGGCTCGCCGCCAGCGCCGCGAGCGCCGCGCGGTCACCCGGCTGCACCTCGGCCGAGCCCGACGCGAAACGGATCTGGGTGGGGGCCGGCTCAGCGGCGCGCACCCAGGTGGCGAACCCGCTCGACACGCCCACCTCGACCGACTCCGACCGGCCGCCGCCCGCGACCTGCACCGTCACCGGCCCCTCCGCGTGCGCCACCACCCACGCGCCGTCCGGGCTCGGGGGGAGCTCCACCTGGTCCACCCGCACCTGATCACCCGGGTGTCCGACCACGATCAGTGAGCCCTGGACCGGCGCGGGCGCGAGCGCGACCACCCCGGGGCGGTCGACGAACGCCGGCACGAACCCCGGCGCCTCGACCCGCGCCAGCCCACCGTCGAGCCCCGCCAGCCACGGCGAGGCCTCGGCGGGGGTCATCCACGCGCACACCGGGTGTGGCACCCACACCCTCGCCTCGGGGGGGTCGACCGCGAGCTCGGCCGGGGGAGCCTCGACCACCACGGCCTCGACCACCGGCGGCGCCGGCTGCGGTCGGCGGCGGCCCCACACCGGGCCCACCGCGAACGCCACCGACGGGTCGACCGACACGCCCGACTCGAACCGCAAGGCCGAGCCCGGCCCGAGCGGCACGTCCCACGTCACCGCGGCGTATGCGTCGGGGGCGTATGGGGCGGCGCGGGCCGAGGCTCCGGTGGCGCCGTGGCTCGGGGCGGAGCTCGAGGCGTGGGG
>JBEBJC010000777.1:0-4365 GCA_040080105.1 Myxococcota bacterium | reverse complement strand
CCAAGGGCACGTACGACGTGTACTTCCGCACCCGCGCCTCGTTCGACGGGACGTACGTGATGCCGGCCGCGTCGGCGGCGATGGTGTACGACCGCACGGTCACCGGGCTGTCGGCGGGCGCGTCGGTGGTGATCACCCGATGAGGTGGGCCCGCCGGGGGTGCGCGGCGGCGATCGTCGCCGTCGGGCTCGGGTGGGCGCTCGCGCTCGGCGCCGCCGCCGGGCGGTGCCGGCTCGAGTCGCCGCCCGCCACGGTGCAGCTGCGCGACCGCCACGGGGAGTTCCTCGGCGAGGTCGGCAGCGACCAGGGGCTCGGGTACTGGCCGGTGGACGTGCTCCCGGAGCGGGTCGTCGCGGCGACACTCGCGATGGAGGACCGCCGGTTCGCGGTCCACCCCGGCGTCGATCTGAGGGCGATCGGGCGCGCGCTCGACCAGAGCCGGCGCGCCGGGCGGTGGGTGAGCGGCGCGTCGACGATCGCGATGCAGGTGGCGCGGATGCAGGACCGGGGGCCGCGCACCGTGGGGCGCAAGGGGCTCGAGGCGCTCACCGCGCTGTTGCTGGTCGACCGGTACGGCCGCGAGGAGGTGCTGCGGCACTACCTGCGGCTCGCCCCGTACGGGAACAACGTGCACGGGATCGGGTACGCGGCCCGTCGGTACTTCGACAAGCCGGTCGACGACCTGTCGTGGGCCGAGACCGCGCTGCTCGCCGCGGTCCCGCAGGCGCCGGTGCAGCGCGATCTGTACACGCCGGCCGGGCGCGACCTCGCGGTGCGCCGGGCGGTGGTGATCCTCGATCGGCTGCTGGCGGACGGCGCGCTCGGGCCGCTCGACCACGAGGTCGCGGTGCGGGAGCTCCGCACCCTCCGCCCGTCGTACCGGCCGATCCGGCCCGCGACCACCCTGCACCCGGTGTTGGCGCTCGAGCGCGACGTGGCGGCGCACCGGGAGCGGTACCCCGATCCGATCGTCGAGACGTCGCTCGATCTCGAGCTGCAGGGCAAGGTCCAGTGGACGCTGCACGACGCGGTGGCGGCGTGGGAGGACCGGGGGGCCGGCAACGCGGCCGCGGTGGTGATCGACCTCGACACGCGGCAGGTCCTGGTCGACGTGGGGTCGACCGGGTGGAACGACCGCGAGCACAAGGGGGCGATCGACTACTCGCGCGCGCAGCGGTACCCGGGCTCCACCCTCAAGCCGTTCCTGTACGCCCACGCGATCGATCGCGGGCTCGTCGGGCCGGGCACGGTGCTCGACGATCTGGAGCGGGGGCCCGACGGGATCGGCAACGCCGACGGACGGTTCCTCGGGCCGATGTTGCCGCGGGCGGCGCTCGCGAACTCGCGCAACGTCCCGGCGATCGCGCTGACCCGCCGGATCGGGCTCGACGCCAGCTGGTCGTTGCTCGCCCGGCTCGGGCTGCACGACGACCGGCTGCCGGCGCAGCACTACGGGCTCGGGGTCGCGATCGGCGGGATGCCCACCACGCCGCTGGCGCTGGCGCGGGCGTGGGCCGCGCTCGCGAGCGACGGGACCCTGCGCGAGCTCCAGTGGCGGTCCGACGCGCGCGCGGCCGCCGGACCCGCGGTGTTCTCGCCGGAGGTGGCGGCGTGGACCGCGCTCGCGCTGTCGGACCCGTTGGCGCGCTTGCCGACGTTCCCGCGGATGGGGGCGTCGGAGCTCCCGTTCCCGGCGGCGTTCAAGACCGGGACCTCGCCCGACCACCGCGACGCGTGGGCGGTCGCGTACACCCGGAAGTACCTGGTGGTCACCTGGGTCGGGCACCCCGACTGGCGGCCGATGGAGGGGCTGTCGGGGTACCGGGCCGGGGCGCGGCTCGCGCGCGCGATCCTGCTCGCGCTGCACCCCGACCAGGCCGCCGGGTTCTCCGACACCGGGTTCCCGCCCCCGGCCGGGTGGTCGTCGCGCCGGGTGTGCTCGCTCACCGGGCACCTCGCGGGTGAGGCGTGCACCGGTTCGACGGTCGAGTGGTTCCCTCCGTCGGGCGAGCCGCAGACCCCGTGCGCCGCGCACCGGCTCGAGGGGGAGCGTCGGGTGGTCGATCTCCCGCCGCGGTACGCCGCGTGGGCCGCGTCCGAGCAGCTGCCCACCCCGGCGCTCGCCGACCCCGGCGACCACGTGGCGCTCGACGTGTCGTCGCCCGTCGACGGAGCGCGGGTCGAGGCCGATCCGGAGGCGCCCCCCGGACAGAGCACCCTGCGCCTGTCGGTGGCGGTCGATCCGCCGGTCGAGCAGGTCGTGTGGTTCGTCGACGGCCAGCCGTACAAGGTGGTCTCGCCGCCGTACGAGGTGCGGTGGCCGCTCGAGCCGGGCGAGCACGTGTTCGAGGCGCGGCTGCCGTATCGCCCCGAGCGCTCGTCGCCGGTGCGGGTCACCGCGCTGTAGCGCCGCCGTGGGGCACCCACAACGCCTCGATCCCGTCGAGCAGCTTCACCGTGACCTCCTGTCCTGGAAGTACCGACCGACCGGTCGCGCCGCGGTCGCGCGATGTACCGGGTCGTCCCGCGGGGTACAGGGGCCGCGATGACCGATCCCCGCGCCGCGTTCCGCCACCCCGCGTTCCGCCTGTTCCAGCTCGCGAAGGTCGCGGGGGTGGTCGGGATCCAGATGGTGTCGGTGGCGGTCGGGTGGCAGGTGTACGCCCGCACCGGCCGCCCGATCGATCTCGGGTTGGTGGGGCTGGTCCAGTTCCTGCCGCACCTGCTGCTGTTCCCGTTCACCGGGTGGGTGGTCGATCGGTTCGATCGCAAGCGGGTGTACGTGACCTGCTTCGTCGCGCTGACCGTCGGGGTGCTGTTGCTCGCGTGGGGGACGCACGCGGAGCTGCCGTTGGCCGCGATCTACGGGCTGCTCGCGCTGTTGTCGGTGGCCCGCGCGTTCTCCGCCCCGACCCAGTCGGCCCTGCTCCCGATGACCGTGCCGTCCGAGGTGTTCGGCAACGCGGTGACCTGGTCCTCCTCGCTGTGGTCGCTGTCGGCGATGGCCGGCCCCGCGCTCGGCGGCGGGGTGTACGCACTCACCGGCGGCGCGCTCGGGGTGTACCTCACCAGCGCCGCGTTGCTCGCGTTCGGCGCGATCACCCTCACCCAGATGCGCCCCCGACCCCAGCAGCGAATGGAGGCAGCCACCGGCCTGCGCGACCTGTTCGCCGGGCTCCGGTTCATCGCGAACCGCCCGGTGCTGCGCGGCGTGATCCTGCTCGACCTGTTCGCGGTGTTGTTCGGCGGCGCGGTGGCGCTGCTGCCGATCTACGCCAAGGACGTGCTGCACGCGGGCCCGGTGGCGCTCGGGCTGTTGCGCGCCGCGCCGTCGGTCGGGGCCGCCGCGATGGCGGTGTTCCTGTCGTACGTGCCGATCACCCGCGGCGCCGGGCCGAAGCTGCTGGTGGCGGTGGCGGTGTTCGGCGTCGCCACCGTCGGGTTCGCCTTGTCGCGCTCGTTCTGGCCGTGTTGGTGCGCGCTGGTGCTCGCGGGGCTGGCCGACGAGGTGAGCGTGGTGATCCGGTCGAACGTGAGCCAGCTGTCGACCCCCGAGCCGATCCGCGGGCGGGTCTCCGCCGCCGAGTACGTGTTCATCGGCGTGTCGAACGAGATCGGCGAGCTCGAGAGCGGGGTGGTGGCCCAGGCGTTCGGCCCGGTGGTGTCCGCGTTGACCGGGGGGATCGGCTCGTTGCTGGTGGTCGCGTGGACCGCTGCGTTCGCGCCGGCCGTGCGGCGGATCGACGTGCTCACCCGCGAGGCCCTGGGCGGGAACGACGCGCCCGGGGGGTGAGCCCGGACGAACGAAGTGCTACCTTTCCAGGCATGTGGATCTCGATGATCGCGGGCGTGGCTCACGCCACCCCGATCGGGTGCGACGTGACCGTCGACAAGGAGTCGTACGACTTCCTGCTCCTCCGGGCAGAGCAGGCGATCGGCATGCTCGACGCCGAGGAGCTCGGGGAGTCGACCGATCGCGCGCGGGCGCTCGCCGCGTGCCTCGAGGTCGAGCTCACCCCGACCGAGGTCGCTCGCCTGTACCGCCTGTCCGGGATCGCGCGGTACGTCAACGACGACCTGGTGGAGGCGGTGAAGGACTTCGCCGTGGCGCGGGCCCTCGATCCGAGCGCGGCGATCGATCCGCAGCTCGGCAAGCCGCTGCGCCAGACGTACGACGCGGTCCCGCCGAGCTCGGGCGAGCGGGTGCCGCTGCCCCGCCCGGAGGAGGGCTGGCTCGTGGTCGACGGCACCCGCGACGACCAAGCCCCGGCGGATCGCGGCTACTTGCTGCAGTGGGTGCGCGACGACGGGCTGCCCCACGCCACGTACCTGGTGGAGAAGGGGCAGATCCCGACCTACCCGACC
>JBEBJC010000776.1:0-4373 GCA_040080105.1 Myxococcota bacterium | reverse complement strand
GCGCTGGTCGAGGGCCTGGCCCGGGCGATCGTCGCCAAGGAGGTCCCGCTCGATCTGCAGCAGGTCGAGCTGCTCGGCCTCGACATGGGCCTGCTGAAGGCCGGTGACCACGTGGTGTGTGGTCGGGTGGTGTACGGCGGCACCACCCGGCTGCTGCGCGAGCTCCTCGGGCCGCTCGGCGTGCGCACCACGTTCGTCGACCCGCGCGATCCCGCCGCGATCCGGGCGGCGATCGAGCCGCGCACCCGCCTGGTGCTGGTCGAGTCCCCGGCGAACCCCACCCTGGAGCTGGTCGACCTGGCCGCCGCGGCGGAGGCGTCGGGGAGAGTGCCGCTGGTGGTCGACAACACGCTGCTCACCGCGACCGAGCAGCGCCCGCTCGAGCTCGGCGCGACGGTGTCGCTGTACAGCACCACCAAGTTCGTCGAAGGGCACAACGCCACGGTCGGGGGTGCGGTGTTGACCCGCGACGCCGCGCTGGCCGAGCGGATCGCGTGGGTCCGCAACGCGACCGGGTCGATCGGGAGCCCGCTCGACGCGTTCCTCACCCTGCAGGGCCTCAAGACCCTGCCGCTCCGGATGGCGCGGCACGGGGCGAGCGCGCTGGCCGTGGCCACGTTCCTCGAGCGGCACCCGGCGGTCGAGCGGGTGTGGTACCCGTTCCTGCCGTCGTTCCCCCAACACGCGCTCGCCAGACGCCAGCAGCGCTCGGGCGGCGGGGTGCTGTCGTTCGAGCTGCGGGGCGGCGTGCCGGCGGCGATCGCGGCGATGGACGCGCTGCAGGTGTGCACGCGGGCGGAGAGCCTCGGCGCCGTGCAGACCCTGGTCACCCACCCGGCCACGATGACCCACGCCGACGTCCCCCGCGACGAGCGCCTGGCCGCGGGCCTGTCCGACGGGCTGGTGCGCCTGTCGGTGGGGCTCGAGGACCCCGAAGACCTGATCGCCGACCTCGATCGCGCGCTCACCGGGGGTGCGCGATGACCGTGGTGCTCAAGTTCGGCAGCTCGGTGCTGCGGACCGCGGCCGACCTGCCGGTCGCGGTGGACGAGGTGTACCGGTGGTACCGCGAGGGGCACCGGGTGGTCGCGGTGGTGAGCGCGTTCGCGGGGGAGACCGACGCGCTGGTGCGCGCCGCGGCGACCTACGGCGACGCGTCGGCGCCCGACGTGGTCGCGAGCCTGATCGGGACCGGTGAGGCCCGGTCCGCCGCGCTGCTGACCCTCGCGCTGGAGCAGGCCGGCGTGCCGACCGCGCTGCTCGACGCGGGGCGGCTCGGGCTGTGCACCACCCCGGGGCTCCACGCGACGCCGGTGGCGCTCGACACCTCGGGCTGGCCGGACGGGCCGCCGGTGTTGGTCGCCCCCGGGTTCGTGGGGCGGGACGACCGCGGCCGGCCGACGTTGCTCGGGCGCGGCGGCTCGGACCGCACCGCGGTGTGGCTCGCCGCGCACCTCGGCGCGCGGTGCCGGCTGATCAAGGACGTGGACGGGGTGTACGACCGTTCCCCCGACGCGCCCGGGGCGCGGCGGTACGCGACCCTGTCGTGGGCCGACGCGCTGAAATCCGGCTCGGAGGTGGTGCAGCCCGACGCGCTCGCCCTCGCCGCCGAGCGAGGGGTCGCGCTGGAGGTCGCGCGGGCGGGCGCCGAGCACGCGACCACCCTCGGGCAGCCCACCGAGCTCGCCCCGCCGGTCGGCGCCGCCCGCCCGCTGCGGGTGGTGCTGCTGGGCCACGGCACCGTCGGGGCCGGCGTGTGGCACGGGCTCCAGCGGTACCCCGAGCGGTTCTCGGTGGTCCGGGTGCTGACCCGGACCCCGCGCCCTGGCCTCCCAGGCCACACCACCGACCCCGAGGAGGCGCTGTCCACCCCGTGTGACGTGGTGGTCGAGCTGGTGGGCGGGGTCGAGCCCGCCGGCGCGTGGATCCGCCGCGCGCTGGCCGACGGCAAGGGCGTGGTCACCGCGAACAAGGCGGTGCTCGCCGCCGATCCGTCGCTGGTCCGGGCGCAGCGCCTGTGGTTCAGCGGCGCGGTCGGGGGCGCGGTGCCCGCGATCGAGGCGGTGTGTCGCCACGCCGAGCGGGTGGTCGCGATCGAGGGGGTGCTCAACGGCACCACCAACCACGTGTTGCACCGGATCGACCGCGGCGACGCTCTGCCCGACGCGCTCGCGTCGGCGCGCGCCCACGGGCTGTGCGAGGCGGACGCGAGCCGGGATCTGGACGGGCGAGACGCCGCGGACAAGCTCGTCATCCTGGCGAAGCTCGCGTTCGGGACCACCCTGTCCACCCACCGGGTCGCCCGCGACGTCACCGGGCTGGTCCCCGGGGTGCGCCAGATCGCGCGGGTCGACCGGGACGGCACCGCTTCGGTCCGGCTGCGGGTCGACCCGCGGTTCGCGGAACTGGGCGGGGCCGGCAACGCGGTGGTGGTGCACCTCGACGACGGCTCCACCGAGGTGGCCTGGGGCCTCGGGGCGGGCCGGTGGCCGACCGCGACGGCGGTGGTCGCGGATCTGCTCGGGCTCGAGCCCGCGGGGTGCACCGATGCGTGACGCCACCCGACTCGCGCACCCTCCCCAGGTGACGCCGGCCCCGTCGGTGTCGCCGCCGCTGTACCAGACGTCCACGTTTCACCTGGGCCTCGACGGCGACGACCGGTACGACTACAGCCGCTCCGGCAACCCGACCCGAGAGGTGCTGGAGCAGCAGATCGCGCAGCTCGAGCGGGGCACGCGGTGCTTCGCGTTCACGTCCGGGATGGCGGCGCTCGCGGCGGTGACCCGCCAGGTGCCGGCTGGGTCGGAGATCGTCGCCGGCGCGGACGGCTACGGCGGGACCTACCGCCTGCTGACCCGGATCTTGCCTCGCCACCACGTGCGGGTGTCGTTCGTCGACCTCTGCGACCTCGACGCGACCCGGGCAGCGATCGGGCCGCACACCGCCCTGGTCCTGCTGGAGACGCCCACCAACCCGACGCTGTCGGTGGTGGACGTGGCGGCGGTGTGCCGGATCGCCCACGCTGCAGGCGCGAAGGTCGCGGTGGACGGTTCGCTGGCGAGCCCGCTGGTGTTCCGTCCGCTCGCGCTCGGGGCCGACTACGCGGTGCACTCCGCCACCAAGGTCCTGTGTGGCCACTCGGACGTGACCGGCGGGGTGGTCACGGTGGCCGACCCGGCGTTGGAGGAGCCGCTGTACCTGACCCAGAACGGTGAAGGGACCGCGCTCGCCCCGTTCGATGCCTGGCTGCTGCTGCGCGGGCTGAAGACCCTCGCGCTGCGCACCGCGCGCCAGGACGCCTCGGCCGCCCGCGTGGCGGGGTGGCTGCGCGAGCATCCCGCGGTGCGGCAGGTGTCGTGGCCCGGGTTCCCCGATCATCGAGGGGCCGCGGTCCACGCGCGCCAGTGCGCGAGCCCTGGCTCGGTGATCTCGTTCCGCACCGGCGACCCCGACTTCAGCCTCCGGTTCGCGCGCGCGACCCAGCTGTTCTCGACCACGGTGAGCTTCGGCGCGGTCAGCTCGTCGGTGACCCTGCCGTACCGCACCAGCCACGCGGCGATGGGGGGAGAGGGCCCCCCGGCGGATCTGGTGCGGCTGAGCGTCGGGATCGAAGACCCGGACGACCTCCTGGACGACCTCGCCCGAGCGCTGTCGGCCTGAGGAGGCGCCTAACGGCCCAGGTTTTTCCGTCGCTTTCTCGCCCGCTCGGCCGCGGGCTGGTCTCCGGCCGCGGAGTACCGATCCGCCGCCAGGTCGTACAGGCGGGACGCGCGCTCACGGCTCCCGGCGTCCGCGACCCGCTTCGCCGCCCACTCGAGCGGCCAGCCCGCGTCCGGGTCGGAGCTGTCTCCGTCGCGTTCGAGGGCGGCGACCTCGTCGTCGAACAGCGCCCAGTCCGGACCCGGGGGCAGACACGCGAGCCTGGCAGCCCGCGCGAGGCGCGCCACCGCCGGGGCCGGCGAGTCACACGCCTTGTCGAGCTCGAGCTTCGCCTGCGTCACCTCCCCCCGGGCGAGCCGCGCGAGCCCGACCTGCAGATCGGCCGGGGTCGGATCCACGTCGCGCCGCCTGAGCTCCGCCCGCGCGAGCCGCCCGTGCTCGAGGGCGCCCACCAGGTCTCCGGCCCGCCGACGGACCCGCGACGACACCAAGTCGACCTGGGCGGCCTCCACCGAGCGAGACTCGGCGACGAAGATCTCCTTCGCCTCGGACAGCTCGCCCCCGCCAGCCGCTCCCCGCACCTCGCCGAGCAGGGTCAACAGGCGGGCCCGCTCGAGCCGCTCGTCCGCCTCGGTGAGGATCGCCGCGAGCATCTCCTCGGCCCGCTCGGCGTCTCCCCCGCGCCACGCGGCCCGCGCGCGCATCCCCCACAC
>JBEBJC010000775.1:0-4378 GCA_040080105.1 Myxococcota bacterium | reverse complement strand
GTTCGAGTGTGATCGGTGCCACGCCGCCGCGCCGCTGTTCGCCGCCGCGCCGCCCGAGCGCAGCTGCGTGGGGTGCCACCAGCAGATCCTCCGCGGGGAGCTCGACTACCGGTACCTCCCCGGGCGGGTCTCGGGCTGGAAGCGGCACCTGCACCGGATCGTGGAGACCCCGTCGCTCGAGGGGCTCTCCGAGCGGGTGACCCGGCGGTGGTTCGTGCAGCTGCTGCTGGACCCGTCCGACGTGCGGCCGGGGTTGCCGGCCGAAATGCCGCGGCTGCCGATCACCGAGGCGGACGCGCAGGCCCTGGCCGACGTGTTCGGGCTGGTCGACCCGGCGCCGGCCGCGCTCACCGGGGATCCGTCCCGCGGGCGGGCGCTGCTCGAGGCGCGGTGTGCCCCGTGCCACGCGGCCGACCCGCTGGCGATCGATCTCGGGCGGGTGCACGAGCGCAGCGCCCCGCAGCAGGTCGACCGGTGGCTGGCGGGCCCGGCGGCGGTGGCCCCGGGCACCCGGATGCCGGACCCCGGCCTCGACCCCGCCGCCCGCGCCGACGTAGTGGCGGCGCTGTTCGTCGATCCGCCCGCACCCGCGCCGCGCCCGGCGTCGGCCGCCCCGGTGGCGGTCGACCGACCGGTCGGGTGGGACGAGGTGAACGCCGCGGTGTTCCACGAGGTGTGCCGCCACTGCCACGCCGACCCGGCCCCGGTCGGCGGCGACGGCGGTCCGGGCAACACCGGCGGGTTCGGGTACGCCGGCGCGGGCCTGGACCTGTCGACGGAGGCCGCGGCGTCGTCACGGCTCGACCTGCTCACCCCCGACCCGACGGGGGCGGTCCCGCTGGTCGAGCACCTGTGGGCGCGTCACCGCGAGGTGGCGGGTGACCCCGGGCCGGTGCTCGGGATGCCCCTCGGGCTGCCTCCGCTCCCGCCGGAGCGGATCGCGCTGGTGGAGGCGTGGGCCCGGTCGGCCACCAGCGCGCGGTGACCGCGCGGCGGGGTCGACTACCAGCGCCCGATCGCCACGCTCGACCGCACCTCCTCGTCCTGACAGCTCGCGCCGATATCGCCGTGGCTTGCGGCCTCGAGCCACCGTTGGGTGGTCTGCTCCTCGACCGGGAGGGTGGTGCGGTCGTCTGCCGGGCGGGCGCCCACGCTCACGTGAAACGTGGCCAGGTCACAATGCAGCGACGGATCCGACAGGACGGCCTCCCGGAGTTCGTCGGCCACGTTCAGCGCGGTCTCACCCGTCCAGTCGCTCAACACGAACCAGGTCTCGGCCGGGTCGGTGGGTGCGGCGTACAGCGCTCGGTGTTCGGGCTCCGAGTCGATCGCGGCGCCGGCGTAGGTCCCGGCGACCTGGTGGCTCACCGGAACCTTCAGCATCACCCCGGTGGGGCAGCGCCAGCAACTGCCCGACAGGCAGTGTTCGCTGTTTGGGCCGAAGTCGATCCACTCGGCGGTGCCGGTGGGGATCAGGGTGTGCTGGAGCACCACCTCGGCCCCTGGGAACCTGTCCGACATGTCGTTGACCGCGGTGATCGCCACCGAGGCCGCTGCGGCGACCGACGCCGAGTCGGGGAGGTACCCTTCCGCAGGGGCCGCGGCGGGTTCGGACGGACAGGCGTTGCCGCCCTCGAGGAACAGCATGTCGTTGCGACAGCCGATCGACGCCAACGCCACCAGCGAGATGCGCGACACGTGCACTCCTCCGTCGATGTTCATGGTCGGTTCTCCGTCAGCGCGATCGCGGCGGCGCGGAGCGCAGCGCCACGCGGGCGACGGACCGGCCACCTGCGCGGTGACCGGGGTCGACTACCAGCTCCCAATTACGCTCGACCGCACGTCCTCGTGCGGGCAGGTCGCGCCGATACCGCCGTGTCCTGCGGCCTCGAGCCACCGTTGGGTGGTCTGCTCCTCGACCGGGATGGTGGTGCGGTCGTCTGCCGGGCGGGCGCCCACGCTCACGTCAAACGTGGCGACCTCACAGGGCGGTAGCGACGGGTCCGACAGGACGGCCTCCCGGAGTTCGTCGGCCACGTTCAGCGCGGTCTCACCAGTCCAGTCGCTCAACACGAACCAGGTCTCGGCCGGGTCGGTAGGTGCGGCGTACAGCGCTCGGTGTTCGGGCTCCGAGTCGATCGCGGCGCCGGCGTAGGTCCCGGCGACCTGGTGGCTCACCGGGACCTTCAGCATCACCCCGGTGGGGCAGCGCCAGCAACTGCCCGACAGGCAGTGTTCGCTGTTTGGGCCGAAGTCGATCCACTCGGCGGTGCCGGTGGGGGTCAGGGTGTGCTGGAGCACCACCTCGGCCCCTGGGAACGTGTCGGTCATCTCGTTGACCGCGGTGATCGCCACCGAGGCGGCTGCGGCGACCGACGCCGAGTCGGGGAGGTACCCCGCCGCAGGGGCCTCGGCGGGTTCGGACGGACAGCCGTAGCCGCCCTCGAGAACGAGGCCGTTCTGGCAACCGGTCGACCACAGCGCCACCAGCGAGATGCGCGACATGTGCACTCCTCCGTCGATCTTCATGGTCAGTTCTCCATCAGCGCGATCGCGGCGGCGCGGAACGCAGCGCCACGCGGGCCGATGTACCGGTCCTCGACCGGGTTCCACCCAGAGTGGACGCCGACCACCATCCCGACGTCGTTGTCAGCGCACACCGCGTCGTCACCGTCCGGACAGAAGAAGTAGCCGGCGCCCGATTGGCCGACAGCTCCGTCACTCTTCAACTTGATCCGGGCGTAGGCCGTGCTGGTGACCAACGCGTTGGTCTGCACGAACAAGTTGTCGTCGCCATCGTCGCAGCTCCCGGAGCTGGTGAGCACCGCGAACGGATACCCGTTCAAGTGTACGTTCGCCCCGATGTTGGTGAAGTCGGAGTCGGCACCGCCGAAGATGTCCATGTCGATCGCGCCGTAGCTCAGCGGTGAATCGAGCACCAGGACCGCCCAGTCATCGTCGTAGTCGTCGTCGAGGGCGGTGTTGTTGTAGGCGTCGGGGATGAGGAACTCGGCCACTCCGGAACAGTGGTACTCGGGGTCGCATGCCAACCAGTCCAATTTTGGGGCGACCAAGGAGTCGTCCTGGTTCTCGAGGCAGTGGGCTGCGGTGAGCACGTACTGGGGGTTCACCAGGGTCCCCGAGCACTTCGCCGTGCTTGCCCCGATGGTTGCCGTCAGGTGGATGGCCGACAGCTGACGGTCGGTGAAGTTGCTCGTCTTCCGGGTGCGTGACTCGCCGTCCCACGCGTGGGTGTCGTTGCCGGGGTCTTCGGTCGTGCAGTCCCCATGTGACCAGTTGGCCTCCGGCTGCCACCGGATCACGGTGCCCACGTCCTCCTCCGCCGACGGACTCCAGCCTGCGACCTGAGCGTCCACGTCTGCCACCAGCCCGGGATCGAGGAGCTTCTCGTCGACCGCGGCGATCTCCCACACCTCGCCGCTCGAGTCCACCCGCCGCATCCCGACCAATTGATCAACGAGTCGCTCGGGCGGCTTGTCTTCGAGCACGAACTGACGCTCCTCGACCGGGCGAGGGGTGCTCGCGTAGCGGGCCTGCGCGACGTAACGCCAGGTGAACGCGCCTTCGACCACCTCGTCCGCGGCGCTCACCCGAGCGTAGGACCAGGTGTCGTCGTCGTTCACCGTCACCTCACCGGCCGGCGCGCCGCCCCAGGCGAGAGAGAGAGAGAGAGAGAGAGAGCAGCATCGTTACCTCTCGCAACAGCCTAGCAGCGGGCGTGCGTGCACGTCAAGTCGGTTGTTTGCCGGACTGCCAGTCAGGCCCGCTGGCTGCCGAGTTCACCCGGAGCGCGACCCCCCGTGGAGCGTGGGCCCGGTCGGCCACCAGCGAGCGATGACTCACGGTCGCGCCCCGAGGGCCAGCGTGACCTCGAAGCCGATCCGGTCCACCAGCTCGTGCCCGTTCGGCAGGGGCGGCAGATCGGCCCGCCGCCCGAGCGTCCACTCGGCGCACCGGGCCCCGAGCAGGGTGGGGTCGACCGCGGCGAGCGCGCGGGTGGCCTCCGCCGGATCGTGGTCGGCCGCGACCGCCGCGAGCCACGCCCCGATCTCCGCCCGGTGACCCGGGTGGCGCGCCATCGCGGCGCGCAGCAGGGCCTCGGCCGCCCCCCACCGCCCGGCGCGCCGCTCGAGCTGACCGAGCGCCGCCAGCGCCATACACTCGGTGTACGGATCGCGGTTCGTGTCGGCCAGGGCGGCGCACCGCTCGAGCCGCTCGCGGCAGCTGTCGGCGTCGCCGTCGAGCCACGCGATCCATGCGGCGAACAGCGCGTCGAACGCGTGGCGGACCTGCGCCGGAGGGGCGTCGTCGAGCAGCGCCCGCGCAGCCGCCGACCGCCCCTGGCGCACCAGCAGGT
>JBEBJC010000037.1:0-18978 GCA_040080105.1 Myxococcota bacterium | reverse complement strand
CCACAGCGCATCGACCGTCGCCGCGTGCCGGGCCATCTCCGGCACCCGGGTGGGCTGCGCGCGCCACGGGGGCCGGCCGGCGGTTCCCACGCCGCTCCGCTGGTGGCACTCGCCGCACACCTGCGCCAGCCGCCCCACCCCGGCCGCCGCCGCCGCCGCGTCGGGAGCGCCCGACACGTCGGACAACACCAGCCGGAGCTGCTCCGCCGCAGCCTCCGACCCTTCCGGCAGGGGCGGCAGCGCCCCCGCGAGGTACCCCGCGCGAGAGCGGGCGTCGGGCAGGTTCCCCCGCACCACCGCGTCTCGGATCGCCGCCGTCCGCGCCTCGAGCTCGACCATCCCGTCGGACACGAGCCGTTCGCGGGCAGCCGCGTCGCCGTCGCTGTTCGGACACCCGCCCAGCCCCACCAGCAGACCCCACACCGCCGACCTCGACATCGCGCCTCCCCGTCGTGACCGCGGCCAGTTACGGCCCACGCGGAGACGACATGATCGACCCGAACGTAATCGCCGACGATCCCGAGCGCATCCGCGCGAACCTCGGCCGCCGCAAGGCCGACCCCGCCCTCGACCGCGACATCACGCGGATCGTCGAGCTGTCGTCCCGTCGGCGCGAGCTGATCACCGAGCGCGACACCCTGCGCGCCGAGCGGAACACGTTGTCGCAGCAGATCGGGGCCCTGTTCAAGCAAGGGAAGGGCGACGAGGCGAACGCGCTCAAGGAGCGGGTCAACGCCGGCAGCGCGCGCACTGCCACGCTCGAGACCGAGCTCGAAGGGGTCGAGGCCGAGCGCAGCTCGATCGCGATGAACCTGCCGAACCTGCTCGACGACGCGGTGCCGAACGGGGCGTCCGAGGCCGACAACGTTGTGGTCCGCACCTGGGGGGATCCGCAGCGCGAGGCGGGCACCGGTGAGTCCCACGTCGAGATCGGCACCCGGCTCGGGATCCTCGACCTCGAGCGGGCGACCAAGCTGACCGGCAGCCGGTTCTGGGTGCTCCGCGGGGCCGGCGCGCGGCTCGAGCGGTCGCTGATCAACTTCTTCCTCGACCTGCACGTCGGTGAGCACGGCTACACCGAGGTGATGGTGCCGTACGTCGTGCACCGGAGGATGGCGGAGGGCACCGGCCAGCTGCCGAAGTTCGCGAAGGACATGTTCAAGCTGGCCGAGCCGCTGAACGGCGACGACGCGTACCTCGTGCCCACCGCCGAGGTGCCGGTGACCAACCTGCACCGCGAGGAGATCCTCGACGAGTCCGAGCTGCCGCTGAAGTACGCGTGCTTCACCCCGTGCTTCCGGTCGGAGGCCGGCAGCGCCGGGCGCGACGTTCGCGGGCTGATCCGGGTGCACCAGTTCCACAAGGTGGAGATGGTGTGGATCACCACCCCCGAGCGGGCGAAGGCCGACCACCAGCAGCTGGTGAACCACGCCGAGCACTGCCTGCAGCTCCTCGGCCTGCCGCACCGGGTGGTCGAGCTGTGCTCGGGCGACGTGGGCTTCGGCGCCGCGCGCTGCTACGACCTCGAGGTGTTCCTGCCGAGCCAGGGGTACCGCGAGATCTCGTCCTGCAGCCACTTCGGGGACTTCCAGGCCCGCCGGATGTCCACCCGGTACCGCCCCGCGGGCGATGGCAAGGCCAAGCCGCGCCTCGTACACACGCTGAACGGGTCGGGCCTCGCGGTCGGGCGCACCCTGGTCGCGATCCTCGAGAACAACGTCCAGCCCGACGGCTCGGTGGTGATCCCCGAGGTGTTGCGCCCGTACATGGGCGGGCTCGAGCGGATCGTCGCGACCGATGGCGGCGTTCGGACTCCGTCGTCGGTGTAGGGTCGTAGCGTCTGGAGGCTCGATGTGGCTCACCTGGCTCGGTTGCACCCCCGAGCGCCCCCTCCCTCCGGTGGTCGACCCGCTCGACCCGGGCGAGCTGCACGACGCGACCTCCGCGCTGACCTCGATCGGGCCCCGCCAGGTGGCGACCCAGGGCGAAGACGCCGCCCGCGCGTGGTTCGAGCAGCGGTTCGCCGCGCTCGGGCTGACCTCGGTGGTGGCCGAGCCGTTCGTGTTCGACGCGTGGCGCCCCGGCACCGCGAGCGTACAGGTCGACCGGGAGGTGCCGGTCGAGGCGTTGTCGCCGTCGCCCGCGGCCGACCTGATCGTGCCGCTGCGGTCGTCGACCGAGGGGTTCGAGGGCGCCGCGGTGCTGATGTCGAGCGGCGACGGCTCGCGCGCCGACGCGTTCCTCACCGCCGCCACCGGGGGGGCGGCCGCGCTGATCCGCGTCACCGAGGACATCGACTTCGACGGCTCGCCGCTGGTCGAGGTCGGCCACCTGCTCGACGGGTCCACCCTGCCCGCGGTCGCGGTCGACCGGGGCACCGGAGACTGGCTCGAGAGCAAGCTCGGCGAGCAGGTGCACCTGCGGATCGCGCCCGACGTGGCGCTCGACCACACCTCGTACAACGTGGTCGGGCGGATCGCGGGCGCGGGTGAGGCCGGTCGGGTGTACGTGGTCGGGCACTACGACTCGTGGCACCCGTCGGAGTCGGCGTTCGACAACGCGCTCGGGGCGGCCGCGGTGGAGCGGCTGGCCGCGCGCGCGCTGGCCACCGGGGTGACGCCGCGCAAGGAGCTCGTGTTCCTCGCCACCTCCGGGGAGGAGCAGGGGCTCCGCGGCGCGATCGCGTGGGTCGCCGCGCACGAGGGGGAGGTCGGGCCCGCAGACCTCGTGCTGGTGCTCGACGTGATGTGGTCGGGCGAGGGCGCGTACGTGGCCCTCGCGACCGACGACGGGCTGCGCACCGAGGCGATGAGCGCGGCCGAGGCCGAGGGGCTCGAGGTGGTGGACGGCGGCCAGCCCGGGATCGGGTCCGACCACGTGCCGTTCGTGGGGCGAGGCGCCTCCGCGGTGTGGCTCGGGCGATGGCCCGACCGGCACTACCACACGGTGGCGGACACGATCGACGCGCTGTCGTTCGACGAGGCGGCGGCGGCCTTGGCCACCCACTGGCGGCTGCTCGCCGACCACGCCGGTCTGCCCCGGTGAGCCCGTGGCGCGAGGTGTGGGGCCGGGTGCGCACGCGGTGGCGGCGCTGGCGGGTAGGCCCGTTGGCCACCCGCGCGCTCGGCCCGCGGTTCCGGCGCAGCCGGGACCGGATCGAGCTCGACATCACCTGGGCGTGCAACCTGCGGTGCTTCAACTGCAACCGCTCGTGTGAGCAGGCCCCGACCGGCGAGCACATGACGGTGGCGCAGGTCCGCCGGTTCGTCGACGACAGCCTGCGCGCCGGGCGGCGGTGGGCGCGGATCCGGGTCCTCGGGGGCGAGCCCACGCTGCACCCCGAGCTCGGCGCGATCCTCACCGAGCTCGACCGGTACCGGGCGGCCGTGCCGAGCGTCGAGGTGCAGCTCGCGACCCACGGCCACGGGGAGCGGGTGCAGGCCGCGGTCGCCGCGCTGCCCGGCTGGGTGGTGGTCGACGACTCGCACAAGGACGGGCCCGAGCCGCTGTTCGACACGTTCAACGTCGCGCCGATCGACGTCGCCGGGTGGCGCGACGCCGACTTCGCCAACGGGTGCCCGGTGACCGAGACGTGTGGGATCGGGCTCGGTCCGCGGGGGTACTACCCGTGCGCGGTGGCGGGCGCGATCGACCGGGTCGTCGGCGCCGACGCCGCGCGGCCCGAGCTGCCCGACCCGAGCGACGACCTGTTCGACCAGCTCGACCAGTTCTGCCGGATGTGCGGGCACTTCAAGCGCGGGGACGGCGGCGCGGTCCGCGGCCCCGTGACCTCGGCGAGCTGGGACGTGGCGTACGCGCGGTGGCGCGCCGGGAGGTCGTGATGTCGATCCGGGAGCTCGTGGTGCTCGGCACCGCGAGCCAGGTCCCTACCCGCCACCGGAACCACAACGGGTACCTGCTGCTGTGGGACGGCCACGGGATCTTGTTCGATCCTGGGGAGGGCACCCAGCGCCAGATGGTGTTCGGCGGCGTCAGCGCGTCGCAGATCACCCGGATCTGCGTCACCCACTTCCACGGCGACCACTGCCTGGGGCTGGCCGGGATCGTGCAGCGGATCTCGCTCGACCGGGTCCCGCAGCGGATCCCGGTGCACTTCCCGGCGTCGGGCGCCGCCTACTACCAGCGCCTCCGGCACGCCTCGATCTTCGTGGACCTCGCCGACCTCGATCCGCGCCCGCTCGACACCCCGGGCCTCCAAGACCCCGGACCTCCCGCGATCACCGCCCGCCCGCTCCGGCACTCGGTGGAGTCGTGGGGCTACCGGGTGGAGGAGCCGCCGGTGGTGCGCGCGCTGCCCGACAAGCTCGCGGCTGCCGGGATCCGCGGGCCGGACATCGGCCGCCTGCTGCGCGGGGGCACGCTCGAGCGCGACGGGATCACCCTGCGGGCGGAGGCGTTCACCGAGCGCGCGCCCGGCGGCTCGGTGGCGTTCGTGATGGACACGGCGCCGTGTGACGGCGCGCTCGAGCTCGCGCAGGGGGTGGACGTGTTGATCTGCGAGTCCACCTACCTGAACACCGAGCAGCGCGAGGCCCACGATCGCGGGCACATGACCGCCGCCGACGCCGGGAAGCTCGCACAGGCGGCCGGCGTCCGGCGCCTGGTGCTCACCCACTTCTCCCAGCGCTACCCGTCGTCCGACCCGTTCGTGGCCCAAGCGGCCGAATGGTACGGGGGATCCGTGATCGCGGCCGAAGACGGGATGAGGATCGGGTGCAGGTTCACGGACGCCCCATGACGAGCCCGTGTTTTTCGAGATCCTTCCGGATTCGTGCGAGCACTGCCGTTCATCCCGTGGCGGGTCCGGGGCGGGTGCGCTATGGTCGTGGGCGCATGGGCGATCCGACAGGAGTATGCCCAACGCCGACCCTCCCCTTCACCGGGGGCGGTCGATTGGAAGCTCTCGAGTTGTCTGCCCGAAGATCCAGCCATTTGGCTGATCGACGCACCCTGTAAGCACCCCGACATCCCGCCCGTTCGAACCCGTCACGGGAATTCGAAGCCCTCCCTGAGGGTCACGAGCCGCGCAGCTCGTTCGAGCGTCGATGCCAACCCTTTTTGAATGAGCGTGAGAGACCGATGAATCTCAAGCCCGCCTACTTCCTCGTCGCGCTGATGCTCGCCGCCTGCCCGTCGCCGCCGCTGAGCACCTCGGACAAGGATACTTCGCCCACCGACGTCGACGTGTCGGGCGACGCGGACGTTGACGCAGACTCGGACACCGATACCGACGTTGACGCAGACACGGATTCGGATACCGATCTAGACACCAGTGACACCGGGATCACGCCCACCGGCGGAACCGGCGGCTGAGCCCGGTCCTCTCGGCTTCCACCGAGAGTCGGTCGGTACTCCGACCCCGTCCTGCAGATTTTTCTCCCTTCCCCCCAAAGGGCGAACGATGACAGGAATCCAACAGCCAGGAGCGACGCATCGAGATCGACGATCGATCTCGTCGTCGCTCTTTTTTTGCTCTCCGCCCAGCCCGCGATCGCGGGGGGCCTGCAAAAAAGTGTGCACCTCGGCGAGCTGGCCACCATGCCGGTTCTAGAGGTTTAGTGCCCGCGGATCACGAAAAGGATCCACGAAGTTTTTTTCTGGTGCTACGCTCCCACTCAATCAGCCCGCAGGTGACCTGAATGCGCTCGTCTCTCGCCGCCCTCGCACTGTTGTTCATGGCCGGGTGCCCCCCGACCACCAGCACCACCAAGCAAGACACCGACACGCCGTACGGCGTCGACGGTGACGCCGACACCGACACCGACACCGACTCGGACACCGACACCGACGCCGACTCGGACACCGACACCGATTCGGACACCGACACCGACGCCGACGCCGATTCGGACACCGACGCCGACGCCGACGCCGACGCCGATACGGACACCGACGCCGACGCCGATACGGACACTGACGCCGACGCCGACGCCGATACGGACACCGACGCCGACGCCGACGCCGATACGGACACCGACGCCGACGCCGACGCCGACTCGGATGCCGACGCCGATGCCGATGCCGACGCCGACGCGGATGCCGACTCCGACGCGGACACCGACACCGGGACCACCTCGTCCTCGGGCTCGTCGAGCGGCACTTCTTCCTCCGGCTCGTCGTCCTCCGGCTCGTCGTCCTCGGGCTCGTCGTCCTCGGGCTCCAGCTCGGGTTCGTCCTCGGGCTCCAGCTCGGGTTCGTCCTCGGGCTCCAGCTCGGGTTCGTCCTCGGGCTCCAGCTCGGGCTCGTCCTCGGGCTCCAGCAGCTCGGGCTCGTCCTCGGGCTCCAGCTCGGGTTCGTCCTCCGGCTCCAGCAGCTCGGGCTCCAGCAGCAGCGGCTCGTCCTCGGGCTCCAGCAGCAGCGGCTCGTCCTCGGGCTCCAGCGGCTCTTCGGGGTCCTCGGGCTCCAGCAGCAGCGGCTCGTCGTCCTCGGGCTCGTCGTCCTCGGGCTCGTCGTCCTCGGGTAGCAGCGGCGCCGCCGGCTCGGGCGGCTGATCCGGCCGGCCCGGACTCGGTCCGGGCCTGCTGAGCGCGAGAGCCCGCCGTGGTGACCCCACGGCGGGCTCTGTTCGTTTCGGGGTCCACCGCCCTTCTTACGGGGCGGACGCTCCCTACGGGCGGACCTACAGCGCCTGGACCAGCGTGAGCAGCACGCCGAGCATCGCGTCCGTGTTGTTCGCGGCGTTGCGGTAGGTGGTGAGCAACACCCGCCCGTCGCCGTCGTCGAACCCCACCAACAACGGTGAGTCCGGCACCGTGCCCGCTTCGAGGCCGATCCGCCACGGCGCCGCGCCGCTGAGGTACACCGTCACGCCGGGGCCCGCCGACTCGACCACCGGCCACACCGGCAGGTCGTACGTCACGTCCATCCGGTCGAGCCCGAGCGTGAGCGACAGGTCCGCGTCGACCACCTCCGCGTCGACCGTGCCGATGTCTCCGACCTGCGCGTCGTCCGGGATCGCGTCGTCGCCGTAGAACTCGAGCTCGGCCGGCCAGATCTGCTCGACCACGTCGTACGCCCAGTCCGACGCGAACACCACCCCGCCCGCCTGGACGTACGAGCGGATCGTGTCGCGCACCGCGGTGACCTCGGGGCCGGCGCCGTAGATCACGCCGTCCTCTCGGTGCCCGCCGTCGAAGAACACCACGTCGTACTCGGCCATCGCCGCGGGGTCGGTCAGGAAGTCGACGATCTCGGTCCCCGCCTGCCCGTCGATCACCCGCGACCCGGTCATCCCGATCGCGTCGAGCAGCGGCGCGAGCTCGTCGTACGCGCCGGTGATCACCGCCACGTTCAGCTCCGGGGTGCCGGCACACGCCGGGTCGGGCACCGTGCCCGACTCGCCTTCGAGCGAGACCAGGAACTTGTCGATGATGTCCTGCCCGACCTGGACGTAGACCTCGTACTCCTTGTCGGCCACGAGCTCGGTCAGCGTCCACCGACCGTCCGCGTCGGTGGTGGTCGAGCGCGTGTCGTACACCACGTCGGTCGCGTCGTACAGGTGGGTGTAGACGAGCGCGTTCTCCATCCAGGTGTGGGTCTGGGGGTTACACACCCGACCCGACAGCGACAGGTCCCCCGACGGCGGCGGGATGTTCTGCACGTTGAACTCGCGCTCCGAGCACCCGGCGAGCGCGAGCGCGAACAGCACGGGAGAGGCCGTAGGACGGAGTCCGAAGACCATGGGTCGCTCCTTCACAGGGTGGTCCCGGGGACCAGCACGTAGATGTCGAGGGTGTCGAGCAGGACGGTCCCGTCACCGATCACGTTCAGCGTGAGCTGGTGCAGCTCGTCCTCGGCCGACGGGGTGTCGCTGCCGCGGAACGTGAGGTCGAACGTGATCAGCTCACCGTTGATCGCCCCGGTGGGGTGGTACACGGCGGGCTCGATGCCGACCACGAACCCGGCTTCGTCGCCGACCACCTCGAGCGTCACGTCGTCGAACACCACCGAGCCGACCAGCTGGTCGATCGCGGTGACGATGTTCTGGCGGAACACCGAGCTCGCCCCGCTCCACTGGAGCACCAGCGGGTCGTCGGCCGCGCCGTCGCCGTCGAGGTCGGCGTAGCTGTCGGTCACCTGGGCGATCGCCTCCATCTGCGCGAGGCCCCCGTCGGCGCCCACCGAGACCCCGATCAGGTACGCCCCGAGGTCGGCGGCGGTGATCCGGATCGCGTCGTCGTCGGCGTCACCGGGGCAGCCGCCGGGCGTCGGGTCGTCGTCGGAGTTCCGCATCTTCGCGTCGGTCGCGTACACCACGATCGGCAACGCGTAGTCCCGGAAGCCCATCCCCCCGCCGGCGCCGCCGCCGGAGGTGGTGGGGTCGTACGTCTCACCTGCGACCCCCGCGAACGGGTCGGACGTCGACGCGACGAACGGCAACACGTCGGTGCCGCCGTCGTACTGGGCGTTGCAGTTCTGGTCGTACCCCGCGCCCGACATCGCCTGGTACAGCGCCTCGGTGGTCGACTCCGGGACGTCGTTGCCGTTGTGCAGGCCGATGCCGTTGAGCACCCCCTGCACCGCGAGCTGGTCGTCGGTGACCTGCTGCAGCAGGATGAACGGCCGGTCGGCCCCGGAGCCCATCCCGCCGTAGTTGTAGTCGTCGTAGGTGGCGACGCCGTACTGGGCGTCGGGGATCGCGGCCGCGATGTCGGCCACGAGCTGCGCGAACTCGGACGACATCGCGTCGAGCGTGGACTGCATCGAGCAGGTGGTGTCGATCAGGAACGCGATGTCGCCCTGCTCGATCGACAGGGTGAACGAGAACGCCTCGTTCACGTCGGTGCGGGCGGGCACCTCCACGTAGATCCCGTCGATCACGCTCGCGGGATCGAGCGGGTCGGTGCCGACCGACACCTCGGCCCCGTCGGTGAAGCCGTCGCCGTCGGAGTCGTCGCGCAACGGATCGGTCCCGCGCACGCCTTCGTCGGCGTCCCCGAGGCCGTCGGCGTCCGAGTCGAGGTCGGCGAAGTCACCGACACCGTCCCCGTCGGTGTCGCGCGGGGGCTCGAACACCTCGCTGTCGCCACGCTCGTCCGCGTCGGAGTACCCGTCGCCGTCGCTGTCCAGGTCGAGGTAGTCCGGGGTGCCGTCGGCGTCGTGGTCGACCGGCGTCGGGTTGAACGCGGTGGTGCCGGCCTCGAACACGTCGGCGATCCCGTCGCCGTCGCTGTCGAGGTCGTGGTAGTCGGGGCTCCCGTCGCCGTCGTTGTCCGGGAACGCGCAGTCGGCGCCGATCTCCACCGCGTCGAGCAGGCCGTCCTCGTCGTCGTCCACGTCGGAGAAGTCGGGGATCCCGTCGCTGTCGGTTTGCTCGGCCCCCTCGAGCGCGTCCTCGAGGCAGTTGCCGTCGGCGTCCAGATCGAGGAAGTCGGCCGTCCCGTCGAGGTCGGAGTCGAACGGGAACGTGATCAGGTCGGGGTCGCCGGCCTCGACCGCGTCGTCCAGGCCGTCCCCGTCGCTGTCGGCGTCCTGGAAGTTCGGGGTGCCGTCGACGTCCTGGTCGTACCACGCGTCTTCTTCGGTGCCCTCGTGGTGGTCCATGATGGTGTCGCCGTCTTCGTCGGGCAGCGTCAGGTCGAGGGTGTTCGGTCCCTCTCCGGAGTTCGAGCCGTCCGCGCACCCGGCGAGCAACGACAGCACCAGCACCTGCACCCGCATGTCGACCTCCCGCGGGTCGAAGCGCGCCCGCGGAGGGTGCGCTCGATCCGAAGGGCCGGATGCTAGCATGCGCCCGGACGACCCGCGCGCCGGACTACCGCGGGCCGAGCACGGCCGCGAGCACTACGCCCGTGAGCGACCCGATCGCGCCGCCCAGGACGGCTCCGACCACCGCGAACCCTGCCGCCCACAGCGCCTGCAGCCCGACCACCGTCACCACCGCGAACAGGACGATCACCGGATCCTCGTCGGTGGCGATCACCTGCGCGATGCCCGACAACACCGGCCACGCGAGCGACGCCACCACGCCGATGCCGGCGGACAACACCGCCGCAGTGGTGCCCGCGCGCGCCCCGACCCCGGCCCCGATCAACACCGGGTTCGCGCCGGACGACATCGCAGACCACGGCAACAGCCCGACGGCGAACCCGCCGCCGAACAGCCCGGCCCCGATCGGGACCAGCACCTGCGCGAACTGAAGCAGGCAACACATCCCGGTCACCGCGCCGGAAACCGCGGCGACGAGCCCCGCGATCAGCCCCACGCCCACACCCGCCAACCAAGCCGACCGCGACGCACCTTCCATGATTGCCGTCCTCGTCGGGTCGATATTCCTCGTCACCGCCGGCGGGCTCGCATCGAATTGTATCCACGTGCGTCTGGGGGATAGTCCCGCGAATGGACTTCGACCTCCCGTCCCACACCCACCTGCTCACGATCGCCGGCTCCCGCGCGTACGGAATCCACCGGCCCGGGTCCGACGTGGACCTGAAGGGGGTGGCGATAGCACCCGCCCGGTACGTGCTCGGGTTCGCCCACCGGTTCGAGCAGGCCGACGACGCCTCGCACATCGACGCGTTCCGCGACCGGCTGACCCCGGAGGAGCAGGCCGCGACCCGTGACACCAAGCTCGAGGGCTCGGTGTACGAGCTGCGGAAGTTCCTGTCACTCGCCGCCGACAACAACCCGAACATCCTCGACGCGCTGTTCTGCCGCGAGGAGGAGGTGCGGGCCTGCTCCCCGATCGGGCGAGCCCTGCGCGACCACCGGCACCTGTTCCTGTCGGCGAAGGCGAAGCACACGTTCTCGGGGTACGCCGCCGCGCAGCTCAAGCGGATCAAGGGCCACCGCGCGTGGCTGCTCGACCCCCCGCAGGCCCCGCCGACCCGGGCCCAGTACGGCTTGCCCGAGCACACCCTGCTGCCCAGTGATCAGCTCGCCGCCGCGAACGCCGCGGTGCGCAAGCAGATCGACAGCTGGGAGCTCGACCTGTCCGGCCTGGCCGACGCCGAGATCGTGCACGTCGTGGACCAGCTCGCCCGCTGCCTGTCCGAGATCCGCTCGGCGCTCGGGTACGAGTCGGTCGAGGCGGCCAAGTACCACGCCGCCGCGCGCACCATCGGGCTCGACGAGAACCTGATCTACGTGATGCAGCGCGAGCGGGAGTACGAGTCGGCGGCCCGCCACTTCGCGCAGTACTCGGAGTGGAAGCGGTCGCGCAACCCCGCCCGCGCCGCGCTCGAGGCCGCGCACGGGTACGACACGAAGCACGCCGGCCACCTGGTGCGGCTGTTGCGGATGGGGTTCGAGATCCTCACCACCGGGGAGGTCCACGTGTGGCGCGGCCCGGGCGGGCCGAACGACGCCGACGAGCTGATCGCGATCCGCTCGGGCGAGTGGTCGTACGACGCGCTGATCGCGTGGGCCGACCGCCAGGAGGCCGAGCTCGACCGGGTGTACGCCGAGCGACGGTACGTGGTCCCCGCCCGCCCCGACCGGGAGGCGATCGACGCGCTGTGCGTCGATTGGATGCGCACCGCGCTGCAGGGCTGATATGTCGCGGGTCCGATGACCGAACCGACCCCGCCCGCCGTCCACACCCTGCCCCCCGAGGCGCGGTGGCTGTTTCACGCGCGGGCCCTGGTCGGGTTCGCGATGGGGCTCGGCCCGGCGACCGTCGCCGCCGCGTTCCTCACCTCGCTCGCCCTCGGTCCGACCCGGGCGCTGATCGGGGGCGCGATCGTGCTGCTGGCCGAGCTGCTGTACACGTTGTGGTGGCCGTCGCTGTCGTACGAGCGGTTCTCGTGGGAGCTCCGGGCAGACGCGCTGATCGTGTCGAGCGGCGTGTGGTGGCGCGAGCGGACCGCGATCCCGCTCGGGCGGGTCCAGCACGTCGACGTGCGCCAAGGGCCGCTCGAGCGCTGGATGTCGCTGTCGCGGGTCCACGTGTACACCGCGAGCGGCGGCTGGGCCGACGGGGTGGTGCCGGCGATGCGCACGCCCGACGCCGAGGGCCTGCGCGACGAGCTGGTTGCGCGGGCCGGGCGGGGAGACGACGGTGTCTGAGCCCGCCTGGCGCCAGGTCCACCCGGCGTCGTTCGCGGTGAACCTCGTGCCGCGGGCGTGGTCGGTCCTCCGGTCCGCCTGGCCGCTGCTGCTGGCGGTGTGGTGGGGCGGGCGCTCGGCCGAAGGGGTCGCGAACCTCGCGACGATCGCGGTGTTCTTCGGCACCGCGTTCGCGAGCAGCCTGGTGCACCAGCTCACGTTGCGGTACCGCGTCAACGGGGACCGGCTCGAGATCCGCACCGGGTTGTTGTCGCGCCAGGCGCGCTCGATCGCGGTCGACCGGGTGCAGAACGTGGTGATGGTGCGCAACCTGTACCACCGCCTCTCCGGGCTGTGTGAGGTCCGGATCGAGACCGCCTCGGGCCGCGAAGTGGAGGGGCTGCTGTCCGCGGTGTCGATCGCCGAGGCGGAGCGGCTGATCGCGGCGCTGTCGGCCCACCGGGCGGCCGCGCCGACCGACGTGGCGGACGAGGTGTTGATCCAGACCGGCCTGGTGGACCTGATGTGGTCGGGGTTCGCCGACCTGCGGCTCGGCGCGCTCGCGGTGGTGCTGGGCGGGCTGGTCGAGTGGTTCCCCCAGGGGGAGGGCGCGGCCGACCTGGCGCGGCGGTTCGACGGCGCAGCGGGCGGCGCGCTGCTGGTCGCGCTGGTCACCGGCACCTGGCTCGTCGGCATCGGCGGCACGGTGCTCCGCCGGTACGGGTTCCGGCTGGTGCGCGGCCCGCGCGGGCTGGTGGCCGAGCACGGCCTGCTCACCCGCCGGCGCACCGAGCTGCGACCGAACAAGGTCCAGGTCGTGTCGTGGATCGAGCCGCTGGTGCTGCGGTGGGTCGGGCTGGGCTCGGTGCAGGTCGACACCGCGGCCGCGCGGGAGGGGGGCTCGGGCACCGAGCGGGCCGAGGCGGTGGTCCCGGCGGTCGACCTCGACCGGGCGCGGGTCGTGGTGCAGGCGGCCCTCAGGACCGCCGAGGACCCCGTGAGCTGGCCGCTGTCGCCACCTCACCCCCGCGCCTTGCTGCGGGCGGCGCTCGGCACCACCGCTCGGTTCGTCGGCGCCGGCGCGGTCGCCACCGCGCTGTTCGGCGGGTGGGGCGCGGCGGTGGTCGGGGTCGCGCTCGTGCTCGCGCTCGAGGCCGCCCGGCGCGACGTCGCCACCCAAGGCTGGTCCGAGCTCGGCCGGCTGTTGATCTCCCGCCGCGGGTTCTGGGTTCGCACCACCACCGTGCTCGACCGCAGCAAGGTCCAGAGCGCCACCGTACACCGCGCGCCGTGGATGCGCGACGTGGGGCTCGTGGTGGTGCACGTGGCAGGGGGCCGGGTCGTGTTGCCCCTGCTCGCGCTCGACACCGCCAACCGGTTGACCGACGGGCTCGTCTCGCCGGGGGAGCGTCATGTCTGAACGGCACTACGAGATCACCTACAAGTCGCCCGAGGACGGCCAACTCACCACGCTGCGCGCCCGCACCGTCGGCGACTCCGAGCTGGGCGTCGGGTTCGTGTGTGTGGAGGACTTCGTGTTCGACACCCGCTCGCGCCTGCTGAACCCGGCCGAGGAGAGCCTGAAGAAGAAGCTCGAGCACGTCCGGCGGCTGCACCTCAACGTGTTCACCATCCAGGTGGTCGCCGAGGTCGGGCTCGACCATCCCGGATTGCAGCTCGCGGCCGACCGGCCGAACCTGGTGGTGCTCCCTCCGCGGGAGACGCCGTGATCGTGCTGCGGGCGGCGACCCTGATCGACGGGACCGGCGCGCCCCCGGTGATCGCGGACGTGCAGATCGAAGGCGATCGGATCGTCGCGATCGGCCCCGCGCTGGTGGCGCCCCCGGGGGCGGTCGAGCTCGACCTCCGCGGCACCTGGCTGGTGCCGGGGCTGATCGACACCCACGTCCACCTGATGAACGTCCCCGGCCAGCCGTGGCTCGCGCCCGACCCGGTGGAGTCGCTGCGGGTGGCACAGCTGGCGTCGTTCGTGGCGTGTGGGGTGACCACGGTGCTCGACGTGGGCACGGTGCCCGAGCGGATGGCCTCGGTTCGAGCCGCGATCGACGCCGGCGCGCCGGCCCCCACCGTGTACGGCTTGGGCGAGATCGTGGGCCCCGCCGGCGGGTATCCGAGCGTGTTCGAGCCGGCGATGGAAGGCGTGGGCTCGGTCGACGCCCTGCGCGCGCTGCTGGACCGGAACGTCTCCAACGGAGCGATCGGCACGAAGGTCACGTTCGAACGTGGATTCGGCGGAGCGCCGCTCCCGCTGTTCGACGAGGGGATGCGAGCGGCGGTGCGGGCCGAGTCCGAGGCGCGCGACCTGCCGGTGTTCGTGCACGCGATGACCCCGGAGGAGTTCCTTCCGGCGCTCGAGCTCGGGCCGCGCGCGTTCCTGCACGGCCCCGAGCGGCCCGACCCGGCGGTGACGGCGGCGATCGCGGGTTCCGGGGCGGTGGTGGTGCCCACGCTCACCGTGTACGACGCACCGCTGCTCGCGCTCGACCGCCGGACACTCGACGACCCGTGGGTGCGCGCGGTGGTGCCCGCCGAGCTGCTCGCCGCCGGGCTCGACCACCCGACCGCGATCCGCTCGCGCCACGCGCTGGGCGAGATGGTGATGCCCGGGGCCCCGGACTGGGCGGCCGGGATCGGCGTCACCGCGCGGGCGATCGCTCGCCGCAAGCTCTCGCGCGCGATCGCGGCCGCGCGCGACCTGCACGAGGCGGGCGTGCCCCTCGCGCTCGGCACCGACTCGGGCACCTGGCCGGTGATCCACACCCAGTTCGCCGGGGTGGCCGCGGTGCGCGAGCTCGAGTACCTCGCCCAGGCGGGGCTCACCCCGGATCAGGTGCTCGCCGCCGGCACCACCACCCCGGCGGCGCTGCTCGGCCTCGCGCACGAGCTCGGCACCGTCGAGATCGGCAAGGTGGCCGACCTGGTGGTGCTCGGCTCGGACCCGCTCCGCGACCCGCTGGCCTGGCGAACCACGAAGTGGGTCGTCCACGACGGGTCGGTGCGGACCCCGGCGGAGTGGATGGCGGTCGGAGGGTCGACCTTGCCACCTGGGGACGGTCGACGGTAGAGTACGCCGAATGTCCGACCTCCAACCACAGCCCGAGGAGCTCCGCGGAGTGATCGGCGTCGGGGCGTCCGCCGGCGGGCTCGACGCCCTGGTGAAGCTGTTCGCCGCGGCGCCGCCCCGGTCCGGCCTCGCGTACGTGGTGGTGCAGCACCTGTCGGCCGAGCACAAGAGCTTGATGCCCGAGCTGCTCGGTCGCCACACCACGATGCCGGTGGTGCGGGCCACCGACGGCTCGGCGCTCGAGCCCGACACGGTGTTCTTGATGCCGGCGCAGCAGGACATGACGCTGACCGGGGGCCGCCTGCGGTTGCAGGCCCGCCAGGGAGCCGGAACCCACCACCCGATCGACGGATTCTTCACCTCCCTCGCCGCGGCCCACGGGTCGCGCGCGGTCGGCGTGGTGTTGTCGGGCACCGGCCGCGACGGGACCCACGGGGTGGAGGCGATCCACGGCGCGGGTGGGCTGGTGGTCGCGCAGGACCCGCGCACGGCCGGCTTCGACGGCATGCCGACCTCGGCGATCGACACCGGCGTGGTCGACGCGGTCCTCGACCCGGCGCAGATCGGCCCGTACGTGGTCGAGCAGCTCCTCGGCGACACCAACGAGAACTCCACCCTGCGCGAGATCGTGGGCCGGCTGTCGCGCGCGAGCCCGATCGACTTCGGCCAGTACAAGACCCCCACCTTGCTCCGCCGGGTGCAGCGCCGGGTGCAGGAGCTGGGCCTCACCGGCCTGCCCGCGTACCTCGACCACGTCACCAGCCAGCCAGCCGAGCTCGACCGCCTCGCGCAAGAGGTGCTGATCGGGGTGTCGAGCTTCTTCCGCGACGGGCGGCCGTTCGAGCTGCTCGAGCACCTGCTGCCGAGCCTGCTCGCGCCCGGGGCGGCCGAACCCCTGCGCGGGTGGTGCATCGGGTGCTCGACCGGGCAGGAGGCGTACTCCCTCGCGATCGTGGCGGCCGAGGTCGGGCGGCTGGGCGAGCGCCCGGTGCGGCTGAAGCTGTTCGCCACCGACGTCGACCCGCTGGCGGTCGAGAAGGCCTCGACCGGCCTGTACGCCGACGACCTCACCACTCAGGTCCCGGCCGATCGGTTGGCGCGGTACTTCGATCGGGTCGAGGGGGGGCGCAAGATCTCGCGCGACATCCGCCAGATGGTGGTGTTCAGCGTACACAACTCCCTGCGCGACCCGCCGTTCTCGCGCCTCGACCTGGTGACGTGCCGCAACCTGCTGATCTACCTGCAGCCACACGCGCAGAAGACGCTGCTGAGCCGGTGCGCGCTCGCGCTGAAGCCCGGCGGCCTGTTGTTGCTCGGGGGCAGCGAGTCGTTGGGCGACCTCGCGGAAGCGTTCGAGGTGGTCGACGCGCGGGCGAAGCTGTACCGGCGCCGGGCAGGTGGGCTCCGGCTCGACGTGTTCACCACAGGCGCGCTCCCGGCGGCCACCCGGCGCTCCGAACCCCCGGAGCACCGGCGGGTGGTCGACGAGGCGTACCGCGCCCTCGCCCGGCTCGACGCGCCGACCTCGGTCGTGCTCAACGGCCAAGGCGCGATCGTGCACACGACCGGAGACGTCCGGGCGTTCTTCTCGATCCCGGTGGGCACGACCACCCTCGACGGCGTCCGGTGGGCGCGCGGCTCCCTCGGCACGCTGTTGTCCGCCGCGCTGGCGCGCGCCCGCCGGGAGGTCGCCACGGTGGAGTACCGCGGGATCGACCTCCGACTCGACGACGACGACACCGCCCGGGTCGACCTGCGGGTGGTGCCGCTCGCCGAGGGCCTGTCGGCGCCGCACTTCCTGGTCAGCGTGCGCCGGGTAGCCACCCCCACCGAACGGGAGGACTCGTCGCCGTCCCAGGTGGCGGTCGAGCAGCTCGACGCGCTTCAAGGTGAGCTCGCCACCACCCGCGAGAACCTGCAGGCCGCGATCGAGGCGCTCGAGACCTCGAACGAGGAGCTGCAGGCCACCAACGAAGAGCTGCTGGCCTCGAACGAGGAGCTGCAAGCCACCAACGAGGAGCTGCAAGCCACCAACGAGGAGCTGCAGGCCACCAACGAGGAGCTGTTCACCGCGAACAGTGAGAGCGAGCGGCGGATCGACGACCTGATCGAGCTGAACGCCGACGTGGACAACCTGTTCCGCAGCACCGAGATCGGGACGTTGTTCCTCGACGAACACCTGTCGGTGCGGAAGTTCAACCCCACGCTCACCGCGTACACGTCGCTGCTCGACCGCGACGTCGGGCGACCGATCGCGCACGTCCGCCACGGGTTGTCGAACGTGGACCTCGGCGAGCTCGCGCGGAGCGCGCTCGAGAGCGGGTCGTCGATCGACGCCCCGACCACGACCGGCGCGGGGAGGCACCTGCTGGTCCGCGCGGCGCCGTACCGGGTGGGCACCCTGATCCGGGGCGTGCTGCTGAACTTCGTCGACGTGACCGAGCTGGCGCACGCCCGCACCCAACTCGAGGGGGTGATGGACGCGCTGCCCGAACAGATCGCGGTGCTCGACGCCGACGGCGTGGTGCTGCGGGTGAACGAGTCCTGGCGGTCGTTCGGGACCCAGAACGGCTTGTCGACCGGCGTGTCCCATGTGGGCACCCGGTACTTCGACGTGCTGCGGCACGCGGGCGAGCCGAGCGCGCGCGCCGCGGAGACCGGGCTGCGGAAGGTCCTGTCGGGCGACGTCGGCGAGTTCTCCCTCTCGTACCCGTGTGACGCGCCCACGCAGAAGCGCATGTTCGTGCTGCACGCCCGCGCGCTGGCCGAGGGGGGCGCGGTCGTCTCGCACATGGAGATCACCCCGGTCGTCGAGGCGAACGAGCGGATCGAGCAGGCGGCGACCCAGTACCGCGCGCTGTTCGCCCTGACCCGCGAGCCGCTGATGTTGGTCGAGGTGTCGAACGCGACCGTGATCGAGGCGAACCCGGCCGCCGCGCAGCTGTTCGCGCAGCAGCCGCAGACCATGGTCGGGACCGGCGTCGCGCGGTGGCTCGAGACTGCGCCCGACACCTGGTCGGCGTTGTTGGCCCGAGCCTCGGTGGCCGGGGTGGTCGAGGGGGTCGCGGTGCGGGCCGAGGGCGGCCGGTCGTTCACCGCCAGCGTGCACCCGGTCGACGCTCACCGCGCGGTGCTCCGGGTGGGAGAGGTCGCGCAGGGGCGGTGGCTCGACGACGCGAGCCGGACCCGGCTGAACCGGACGATGAAGATGGAGGCCCTCGGCCTGTTGGCGGGCGGGGTCGCGCACGAGCTGAACAACGTGTTGACCGCGATCCTGGCGGTGGCTTACGCGCGCCGGAGCGACATCGCGCCCGACGACCCGCTCGCGGCGGAGCTCGACACCGTGCTGGCGGCGTGCCGGCGGGGAGGTGCGCTGACCCGCAACCTGCTCGGGTTCGCGCGGACCGGCAGCGTGGCGCGGGAGCGGGTCGCGCTCGACGACGTGGCGCGCGAGGTGGTGACGCTGCTCGTGAGCAGCCTGTCGTCGTCGGTGACGCTGGACACGATCTGTAGCGGCGCCCCGGTCGTGTACGGCGACCGCGGCCAGATCACCCAGGCGCTGACCAACCTGTGCGCCAACGCGCTCGACGCGGTGCGCGGACGCGGGCGGGTCGTGGTCGAGGCGGGGGTGGAAGACTTCCCCGACCACGACGGCGGCAGGTTCGCGTTCCTGCGGGTCACCGACGACGGGGTCGGGATGGACCCCGCGACCCGGGACCAGGCGTTCGAGCCGTTCTTCACCACGAAGCCGCGCGGAGAGGGCACGGGGCTCGGACTGTCGATGGTGTACGGCGTTGGGAAGAGCCACGACGGGTGGGTCGACCTGGTGAGTGAGCCCGGCAGAGGAACCACCGCCACGTTGGCGTTCCCGCCCGCGCCCGCGCCCCAGG
>JBEBJC010000774.1:0-4386 GCA_040080105.1 Myxococcota bacterium | reverse complement strand
CCCGACCCCGGGTACCGGCCCGCAGGTGATGGCGGCGTCGCCGGTCGCGGCGAACCGGGTGGTCCCCGAGCGCTCGGTCGGCCCGGAGCCTTCCCGCGGCGGACTGCGGTCGTTCGACTCGCGGACTTCGCCCGCCGCGCACGGCGACGCCTCTCGCCCCGGTGACGCCTCTCGTCCGTCCGGACGCCCGCCCCAGCGCAACCCCGGCGACGTCCGGTACGCCCGGCCCGCGACCCACGCCGTGCGCACCGTCCACTACGCGCCGCACGCAGTGCCGCGGTTCTACCCGTACCGGGGCTACTACACCCGCTGGTATTGCCACCCCTGGTACCGGTACCAGTACGCCACCTGGGCGGTCGTGTCGTTCGACTTCTGGGTGTACCCCTGGTACGCCGGGTGGGCGCCGCCCGCTCGCCACGGATGGGCCTGGGCCCCCGGCTACTGGGCCTACGGCTACTGGCACCCCGGCTACTGGTCCCCGGTCCACGCCGCACCGGTCGGGTACGTCTACGTGAACGGCTGGTGGGAAGGCGACGCCTACGTCGACGGGTACTACCGCATCGACCGCCGCGACGGGTGGGTGTGGGTCGACGGGTACTACATCGAAGACGGCGCCTACGTGCGCGGCCACTGGGAGCCCGAGCGCGGCGGCCCGGAGGGCTACATGTGGGAGGCCGGGTTCTGGGACGGCCAGGACTACGTGGACGGCTTCTGGCGCCCCGAGTTCCTCGACGGCTACACCTGGGTCAGCGCGTACTACGACTCCGACGGCCTGTACCACGCCGGGTACTGGATGCCGCTCCAGGATCAACCCGGTTCCGTCTGGGTCCCGGGCTGGTTCGACGGCAACGAGTGGATCAGCGGGTACTGGGTCCCCGAGTCCGAGTACACCGAGCAGTCGGTGCAGCAGTGGCAGCCGCCGGAGGGCGCGCAGGACGGGTGGGACGACGAGGTCGATCCGCGCGGGGTCGCCCCGTCCGCCTCGATCCGGTCGAGCTCGGCCGCGGGCGAGGGGGGTGAGGTGCCGCTCGCGCTCCCGGTCAACCCGGAGGAGTAGCCGGCCCGCGCGGGAGGGTGAGGGTGAACACGCTCCCTGCCCCCTCCGCCGGCGTCATGGTGATCGTGCCGCCGAGCCGCTCCGCCAGGCGGCGGCTCAACGCCAGCCCGAGCCCGACGCCCGGGCGGCGCTCGGTGCCGGAGTGCAGCTGGACGAACGGCTGGAACAGCAGGCCGACCTTGTCCTGAGGCACGCCGACCCCGGTGTCGGTCACCGAGATCCGAGCCACGTCGCCCGTCGCCTCGACCGCGACCGTGATCCGGCCGTCCTGGGTGTACTTCGACGCGTTCGACAGCAGGTTGGTCAAGATCTGGCGCGTGCGGGCCTTGTCGGTGTGCACCACGACGGGAGCTCCGAGCGCGAGCTCCAAGTGGTTCCCTCTGCCCGCCACCCAGCCGGCGCTCATCTCGGCCACGTCGCGCACGAGGGCGCCGAGCTCCGCTGGCTCGAGCGTCAGAGGGAAGTCGGGCGCGTCGGCCCGACCGATGTCCAGCACGTCGTCGATCAGGCCGCGCAGCTGGAGCGCGGCGCGCTCGATGTTCTGGAGATCGCGGCTCCACTCGTCGCCGCTGTTCGCGCGCAGCACCGCGGTGTTGTGCAGCACCAGGTCGAGCGGAGCCTGCAGCTCGTGGGTGGCGGCGGCGACGAACCGCGTGCGCGACGCGTCCGACGCCCGCGCGCGGGTCGCGGCTGCTTCGGCGTCTTCGGCCCGCTTCGCCGCCAGGTCGACGACCTGCCGCAGGTCGCGGGTCACCGAGATCGCGAACGACACCAGCGCCACAGCCGCGAACACGTGGGCGGTGAGCACCTGCTCGTCGCTCTCCATCGCCCGAGGTTCGAACCAGGTGCTCGCCATCACCACCGACGAGGTGATCGCGACCGCCACGCCCGCGCGCCGCCCCAGCCAGGCCCACGCCGCCGCACACAGCAGGGGCAGGTACTGCACGAAGTGCGACTGGAAGCCACTCGTGGCGATGAGCGCGTACAACGAGAGCGCTCCGAAGCCGAGGACCAGCCAGGCGGCGGCGCGGGTGTGTCCGCCCCGCGCCAGGAACGCCGCGGCGGTGAACAACCCCACGAACCCAGCCGAGGTCGCGATCCGCGACGGGTCCCAGAGCACCAATCCGGCGAGCAGAGCGGTGGCGCAGAACGCCAGCAACACGTTCACCGACCGCTGCACCAGCGGCGCGCGGGCGTTCACTTCGGCTCCGGGAGCCACAGGACCACGGTCTGCAGGTCGTCCGTCGCTTCGACCCGTCCGCCGATCACCCGCGCGAACTGCTCGGCCAGCGCGACCTCGAGCCCGCGGCCGTCGGTGGAGAGTACGAACGGCCGGAGCGCGGCCGGGCCGGACTCCGCGCTGGAGAACACGATCTTGTCGGGACCGATCTCCACCACCCCCGGCCCGCGGCGGGTGGTGTGGCTCAACAGGTTCCACACCGCCCGCCCGATCCGGGCGCGGTCGGTGGTGAGGCCCTCGGGTCCCTGCCCGCGGATCTCGAGCGCGGGGGTCGTGACGGTCACCAGCGCCAGCGCGGCGCGTTGCTCCTGCACCACCTGGCGGACGTCGACCCGGTCCCGGCCCGGGTCGGTGTCCCGCTCCGCGCGCGCCGCCTCGAGCAGCTCTCCGACCAGCGCGAGCATCCGGCGCCCCGCGGCGCCGATCGCGTCGAGCTCGGCCATCACCTGCTCCTCGCGCAGGATCTCGGCGTAGCCGAGGATCGCGTTGAGCGGAGTGCGGAGCTCGTGCGAGATCGTAGCCAGGAACCGACCCTTCGCTTCATCGGCGGCGTTGGCGGCGGCGCGCGCGCGGTCCGCCTGGTCGGCCCGTCGCGCGGCGTCCTCCCCCACCGCGTGCAGCGCGTCCACGGTGGTGCCGACGAACGCGCCCACCAGGCCCATGTTCAGCAGACCCGCGAGCAGCTCGGCCAACCGGAGATCGTCGCCAGCGCCGAACGGGGCGACGACCCAGCGGGCCGACAGCGTCGACAGCGGCAACAAGCTGATGAACGCGGCGACGATCCCCCACCGCGCCCAGCCGTCCAACCACAGCACTGCGAGGATCGCCCCGAGCCCACAATATTGGGCCGTGATCCCTTGGATACCCCCGAACAGCACCAGCAGCACGCCCACCGACAACACGCCGCCGCCGAGCACCAGCAGGGCCGCGGCCCGCTGGGACCCGCGGCGGACGAACCACAACGCCGCCGCGTACTGCGCGAGAAACGGCACCACCGCCAGCCCGCGCGCGGGGGTGCCGGCCAACGCGGGCACCACCGCCTGCAGCGCCACCATCGGGAACAACACGGCGAGCGTCCGCCACATCGCGCGGGCGCGCACGGTCTCGTACGGACCAGCGCCGATCGGCTCCCAGTTCAGCCAGCGGAGGAGGGTCACCCTCGCCCTATCGGCGCAGCGCAGCCTTAAAACAGCCGGTTCGGGTACGCCCGGTCACTCGGGCAGGACCAGCGTGGGCTTCTCGCTCCGCCGCCGGTACAATACGGCGATCTTCCCGATGACCTGCGCGATCTCCGACCGGGTGCCGGACGCGAGCTTCTCCGCGTCGGATCGAACCTCTTCGCGATCGGCGTCGATGCGGATCTTCACCAGCTCGTGGATCTCGAGCTCCTTGTCGGTCTTGTCGACGACCGCGTCGGTCACGCCGGCGCCGCCGACCCGCACGACCGGGTTCAAGTGGTGCGCGAGCGACCGCAGATACCGGGCCTGGCGGGAGGTGAGGGGCATGGGTCCACCGTGCTACGAGGGGGCGTGATCAACGAGCGGCGAGCGGCGAAGATGTCACGGGTGGTGGATCAGCGCCTCGGCCAAGTGCGCGCCGCGGTCGAGGCGGTCTACCACCGGCACAACGTTTCGGCCATCCTGCGCACCTGCGACGCCCTCGGCGTCCACGACGTGCACCTGGTCGCCGGGGGGCCGACCTCCCGGGGGCCGTCCCGCGGGGCGGAGCGGTGGCTCGGGCTGCACCGGCACGACGATGCGCTCGACGCGCTCGATCCCGCCATGATGCAGTTCGATCCGCGCCCGAGCGCGCCGGGCGGGGAGGTTACGCGCCGCGCGCGCGCGCCTTACTTCGCCGCCATTGCGCTCGCGCTGGTGCTGTGGACGGTGGTGTTCTCGGTCGCCAACATGCTGCTGTCCGGGGTGATCGAGGAGAAATCCAACAAGATCCTCGACACCATCCTCACCAGCGACAGCCCGCTGCAAATGCTCATCGGCAAATTGCTCGGTGTCGCCGCCGTGAGCCTCACGCTCTTCTTTTTTTGGGGCGTACTCGGCGGCACGCTGCTGACCGCGATCACCGAACGCGC
>JBEBJC010000773.1:0-4387 GCA_040080105.1 Myxococcota bacterium | reverse complement strand
GTGTGGGCCCGCGGGCACCCAGCGGCTGCGGGTGATCGGCCCCGCCGAGGGCGTCCGGGTGCCGGTGTCGCTCACGTCGGATTGCGGGTCGGTGTCGCTCGGGTCGGTCCCGGTCGGGCAGGAGGTCTCGGTCGAGCTGCCGTACTCGGGCCACCTGCGCGTGCCCCACGCCGACCCCCAGTGCGGGTCGACCGACGCCCCCCAGCGGCCGTGTGCCCAGTACGTGGTGGGGGAGCGGACCGCCCGCGTCGTGGTCACGATCGACGTCGGGGAGCCGTCGCAGCAGCTGGTGGTGGACGCCGAAGGGGAGGGGGTGACCGGGACGTTGACCTTCGCCGGTGAGGACCCGCTGGTCAGCGAGCTGGTGCGGGCGCCGATCGTCGACGGGGTCGCCCGCTGGCCGTGGAAGATCGATCCGTTCGCCAGGTCGATCGTGGTGGAAGACGGCCAGCGGATCGTCGACGACCTCGCCGTCGTGGTCGACGGCGTCGGGCGGAAGGTGCGCTGGGACGGAGCGGCGCTGCGGGTCGAGCCGGTGGTGCGGACCGCCGAGCTCGTGGTGGTCGATCCCGACGGTCGCCCCGTGGCGGACGCGCTCGTCCGTTGTGACGGGCTCACCCACAGCGGACCGGACGGCGTGGCGCGGTGTGAGGCGGGCGAGAAGCGGGGCGCGGCGGTGCGGGCGCGGGGCTACGCCGACGCGTACACCCCGTTCGCCGACCCGGTGGTCCAGGTCGTGCTGCAGCCGGCGACACAGGTGCGGGTCGGGTGCGCCGGGATGCCCGGAGATCGGTGCCCGGAGTCGGACGCGTACGCCTGTTACGCCGGGAGTGACCACTCCGGGACCTGCTCGTCCACCGCGACCGGGCTGGTGTGCGGCTGCTCGCCCGACACCACCGCGATCGCCCACCCGGTGTTCGGGCGGGCGGACCGGCCGGACGATCTGCCTTCGGTGTGGTTCGACCTGCGGGCGGTGCCGGGGTCGGTGACCGGGCCGGCCCAGTGTGAGCTGCTGCTGTTCGGCGGGGGCGTGTGGGTCGAGGCCGGAGGGCCGACCCTGGCGCACGTGCCGCCGGGGGCCTACACCGCGTCCGGCCGGTGCCCCGACGACCAGTCGTTCAGCGAGCAGGTGCGGGTCGGGGACCAGCCGGTGACCCTCGACCCGGCCCTGCGCCGCACCCCGAGGATCGTGACCGCTCCGCCGACCGAGGTCGAGCCCGACGTCGAGCGCGAGCTGCTGGAGTACACGTTTCCGGCGCCGCCGCCCGGCGAGCCGGTCACCGGGTCGTGTGAGGTCCGGGTCACGATCTCGGCCGAGGGCCGGTTGGTGAGCGCCCAGCCCCAGCTGTGCTCGGGGGCGGGGCTCGAGGTCGCGCGGGAGGCGCTGCGCTCGTGGCGGTGGGCGCCGGGCCCGGCCGAGACCACCGAGACGCTGACCGTGCCGTACCGCTGAGAGGCTCCACGCCTCCGTCGACGACGTGGTGCAGAGGCTGTCCGACCATCGGCGTCGGGCCCCGCTCGCCTCGGGTGAGGCAAGCGGAGCCGCCATTCGTTGTGCAGTCAGCGGTCGAGCCGTCGACCCGACTGGAGGCGCGATGATCGTGGTGTTCGAGTGGTGAGCCGGTCGGAGCGGCGTCCCGAGGTGGCGCCGGGCCCGGCTCCCGACGTGCGGCCCGACGAAGGCTCCGAGCGCGAGGTCGGCAACCGCGAGCGGTTGGACCACATCGGCGGCGGCCTGCCGAGCCACGGCGAGTTCACCGGCGTCGACGACGGGATGTGCCGCGAGGCGCCGGTCGCCGACCCCGACACCGCGGAGCGCATCTCCCGGTTCGCCGACCACGTCCGAGAGCTGCTCGCGCCGTGGTCCTCCCAGCGCCTCACGACCGACCTGACGTTCGACGTGACCGCGGTGAACGAGGCGATGGCCTCAGTCCCCCGCGAGTGGCCGCGGGAGGACCTCCGGGAGGCGCTCGACCGCGGCACGACGCGCGAGGTCGTGCGCGAGATCGGCTCGTTCGAAAGGGGGTTGAGCCCGCTGCTCGTCGAACTCCTGGCCCTCGGCCCCGCGGACTGGCTCCGCCACCGGTACACGCTCGAGCTCTCGCGAGGGGTGACCGGCGGCTGGGTGGCCGAGGGTACGGTCGTCCCCGGCACGTTGACGTACCACAACGAAGTGGGCATGCGGTGGAGCGTCTCCGGGTACGTGATCCTCGCGGGCGCGGCATTCGAGCTCACCGCTGACGCTACGGGTATCCACACGCCCCTGCTACCCTCGATCGGCACGACCGAGGCGGAGGTGCGCGAGTCCCGACCCACGCTGTCCTACTTCCGGCCCGAGGACTTCGGCTCGGCCGTCGTCTACGCCGCCGAGACCTCTGCCGAGGCGAGCGCCGCCATGGTCCATACAGGTCTCTCCGCGAGCGGTATGTCGCTCGAACACGACGGGCGGAGGATCGACTTCTTCGACGAGGGGCGAGATGCGCCCGAGCTCGAGACCGGCGTCGAGGTCGAGCTCGGCGGGGACCCTCCGTCGCTGGCACCCGAGGCGTCGGTGGGCCTCGGCGCCTCGGCCGGCACCGTGCTCGGTGAAGGGGGTGCCACGGGAGACCCGGTCGGCGTGACGGAGCTCGGCACGCACGACCACCAGGTCCCTGACCCCGAGATCCTCGCCACGGCCACCGTCTACTTCGGCACTGGGGAGTCCGAGCTCGACGCCGAGGACGACCGGCAGCTCACGTCGCTCGTCCGTCGGATCGAGGAGGTCGGCCGAGCGTTCCCCCACGCGCTGTTCGTGGGTGAGATCGTGGGCTATGCGACGCGTCGTTGGCGGTCGGCGCCGTCGGAGGAGGTGTCGGTCGAGCGCAACGAGGGGCTCGCCTGGACCCGGGCGGCGGAGGTCTACGGCGACCTCCTCGGCCGGCTCGGCGACCCGAACCTCGATCTCGGCATGGACGTGCGCGGCAGCCCGATCGAAATGGGCGCGGGCGAGCTCGTGGGCGACGGCCCGGACGCCGACCCGGACGTGGGCCGGCGCGTGGACGTCCAGATCCGTTGGCACCCCTGCGATCCGATGTACCGCTGAGGGGCGAGCTCACGTCGGACCAGGCGGTCCACCCGCCGCAGTGAGCGCCCGCCGCATCACCACGCGGTTCGCGGACGGGCGGCGGACCACGGCGAACCCACACGACGCGAACAGCGGCTCGACCCCGACCTGGAGATCGGGTCCCGACCGCCGCTGGCTCCCTGCGAACGGAAACGCTTCGATCGCCGTCGCTTCGTGCTGCCAGGCGACGGCGACCGCGCCTTCGAGCAGCGCCCGGGCCACCCCGCCTCGGCGGTGCTCGGGGCGGACGTACAGGCACGGCACGAGCCACACGTCATCGTCTTCGGCCGGATCGCGGTCCCCGAACGACGGCGTGCGGATGGCGCGGGCGTACCGGCTGCGAGGGCCGGCTGCGCACCAGCCGACGGGGTCACCGGCCACGTGGGCGAGGAGCCCCATCGGAGCGCGGCTGTCGGCGGCGAGCGCCGCGAAGTGCGCCTGGTTGCCGTCCGCGCCCGCAGCGTGGAACGCGCGCACCGAGGTCACGAACCACATGCACCAGCAGTGGGAGGTGGTCCTGCTGGCGCCAAACAGCCGCGCTGCGTCGGCGAGGTGGTCGGCGGTGACCGGCGTCACGGTGATGTCCATGGAGCCTCGTGGCGCCAAGGTACACGACGCCCCCTGCATGCGGAAGAGGTCGTACGGTCCTGCGTCGGTGGGTGTGGGACCCCGAGCGGACGGTTAGGCGGGGTGCCATGAACCCAGTGCCGTGGATCGCCCTGTCGTCGACCCTGTTCGTGGTCACCCACTTCGTGATGTCGCACCCGCCCGCGCGGGCGGCGCAGATCGCGCGGCTCGGGGACAAGCCGTTCCTGGCGCTGTACTCGCTCGTGTCGTTCGCGACCTGGGGCCCGGCGGCGTGGCTGTGGTGGACCCACCGCCACGCGGGCACGATGTTCTGGGCCACCCGCAGCCCGGTGGTGGTGCACCTCGCGGAGGTGGTGATCGCGGTCGGGGTCGCGCTGAGCGTGGCCGGGGTCGCGAACCCGGCGCCGTCGTCGGCAGCGTCCGCGGGCCGGCCGGCGGGGGCGGTGCGGGGGATCCACCACGTGACCCGCCACCCGGTGTTCGTGGGCAGCGCGCTGCTGGCCGGCGGCCACCTGCTGACCAACGGGTTCGCCGGCGACCTGTGGTTCCTCGGCAGCCACGTGGTGTTGGGGATCGGCGGGGCGCTGCACCAGGACTACCGGATGAACACCCAGAAGCCCGGGTACCCGGCGTTCGCCGCCGCGACCACCGTGTGGCCGAACCCGCTCGGGTTGCCGAGGATCGGCGGTCGGGGGG
>JBEBJC010000036.1:0-19013 GCA_040080105.1 Myxococcota bacterium | reverse complement strand
CACGAGCGGAGGCAACGCGATGGTGAGCGACCCGAGCCCGACCACCACCCCGGTGCTCCCGCCGCGCAGCAGGTCTTCACTCGCCACGATCCCGTGGAACGTGTCGCCGCCGCCGCCCCCGAGCTCGGTCGAAAACGTGGGCGCCAGCACCCCCGCCTCCGCCGCCTCGAGGTACAGCTCGCGCGGGAACGTCCCCGCCTCCTCCCACGCCTCGGCAGAGGGCGCGATCCGCTCGGTGGCGAACCGGCGGCACACGTCGCGGAACGCGCGGTGGCTGTCGTCGAAGTACGACTCGAACATCGGGCCACGATAACACCCGCGGGGCCGATGGCTCCTCCTGGGCGCCGGGGTCAGGCGATCCGACGGATCCGCGCCCCCAGGGCCTCGAGCTTCTGCTCGACCCGCTCGTACCCGCGGTCGATCATCTCGGCGTTCTGGACCCGCGACCGCCCGGTCGCGCAAAGGGCTGCGCCGAGCAACGCCATCCCGGCGCGGATGTCGGGCGAGGGGAGCGTGGTCCCCCGCAGGCGGGAGCGCCCGGAGATCACCACCCGGTGGGGATCACACACCACTGCGTGTGCCCCCATCGCGATCAGCCGATCGACGAAGTACAGCCGCGACTCGAACATCTTCTCGAAGAACAGGCACGACCCCTCGACCTGGGTGGCGAGGGTGACCATGCAGCTCATCTGGTCCGACGCGAACTGGGGCCACGGGCCGTCGCCGATCACCGGCATCGAGCCGTCGAAGTCACCCCGGATCTCGCGGCGCTGCTCGGCGGCGAGGAAGATCGAGTCCGGACGCAGCTCGAGGTCGATGCCGAGCGTCTCGAACACCCGCCGGGTCATCCAGTACGCGTGGCGCTCGGTGCCCTCGACCGTGATCTCTCCGCCGGTGGCCGCCGCCAACGCGAGGAACGAGGCCGCCTCGATGTGGTCGTGGCACACCCGGTGGGTCGCGCCCCCGAGGGAGTCGACCCCTTCCACCACCAGCTGGTTCGTGCCGATCCCGCTGATCTTCGCCCCCATCTTGTTCAACAGGTGCGCGAGGTCCTGGACGTGGGGCTCACTCGCGGCGTTGCGGATGATCGAGGTCCCGCGGGAGACCACCGCCGCCATCAGGATGTGCTCGGTGCCGGTCACCGACGCCTCGTCGAAGAACATGTCGGCGCCGGCGAGGTGGGTCGGCACGCGGAACTGGTACGAGTCGCCGAGCTCGATCTCGGATCCGAGCTTCGACAGGCCGTAGAAGTGGGTGTCGAGCCGCCGGCGACCGATCACGTCGCCTCCCGGGGGGTACAGCGTGGCCTTGCCGGTGCGGTGCAGCAGGGGCGCCACGTACAGGATCGAGGTCCGCACCCGGTTGCACAGGTCGCGGCTGATCTCCGAGCCGGTGATCGACGCCGCGGTGATCGACAGCCGCTCGCCGTCCCGCTCCACCCGGGCGCCGAGCGAGCGCGCGACCTCGAGCATCACCCGGACGTCCGCGATGTCCGGCACGTTGTCCAGCACGACCTCGCGGTCGGTGAGCAGCGTGGCGGCGATCATCGGAAGGATCGCGTTCTTGTTGCCCGCGGCGCGGACCGAACCCCGCAGCGGTACCCCACCCTCGATCTCGAACACGGACATGGTGCTCCTCCGGGGTCGAGCGAGCCGACCCCACTCCCGAGACTCGGCGGCCCTGCGCCACCTTCACCGCTACCGACGAAACCGGTCCGTCGCCTCGATCAGCTGGTGGACGTTTCCGGGCTCGAACGCCGAGTGACCGGCGTCCGGTACCACCGCGAGCTCCGCCTCGGGCCACGCCCGGTGCAGCGCCCACGCGCTCTCCATCGGGCACACCACGTCGTACCGTCCCTGGACGATCACCGCCGGGATCCGGCGCACCCGGTCGATGTTCGCGAGCAGGGCGCGCTCGCCTTCGAGCCAGCAGCCGTGCACGAAGTAGTGGCACTCGATCCGGGCGAACGCGGTCGCGAAGTCGTCTTCGTCGTGGTGGGCTACCGCGGCGGGGTTCACCAGCAGGTAGCTCGTGGTGCCCTCCCACACGCTCCACGCGCGCGCGGCCTCGACCCGGGTCGCCCGGTCGTCACTCGTGAGGCGGCGGTGGTACGCGCTCACCAGATCGTGTCGTTCGTCGGCTGGGATCGGGCGGAGGAACTCCTCCCACGCGTCGGGGAACAGGTGGCTGCAGCCGTCCTGGTAGAACCAGTCGATCTCCCACTTCCGGACCAGGAAGATCCCGCGCAGCACCAGCTCGGACACCCGCTCCGGGTGGGTCTCCGCGTACGCCAGCGCCAGCGTCGAGCCCCACGACCCGCCGAACACCAGCCACCGCTCGACGCCGAGGTGCTCCCGCAGCCGCTCGAGATCGGCGACCAGGTGCCAGGTGGTGTTCGCTTCGAGCGACGCGAACGGGGTGGACTGGCCACATCCGCGCTGGTCGACCAGCACGATCCGATACGCGGCAGGATCGAAGAACTGCCGGTGACGGGGCTCGGTTCCGCCCCCCGGCCCGCCGTGCAGGAACAGCGCGGGCTTGCCGGCCGGGTTCCCAGACTCCTCGAAGTACAGCACGTGCCCGTCGCCCACCGGCAACGTGCCCGTGCGGAACGGTTCGATCGGCGGGTACAGGGTGCGTCGCGTCATCCGGTCCCGGTAAGCCGACCGGGGCGAGTCGCCAACCTCGTGATCCGCGGGGTACCCTGGTTGGTGTCGCCCCCCTCGGTCGAATCGCCGCGCGTGCTGCTCGGCACCGCCGCCGACGCCTCGGTGATCGAGGTCCCGCTGGTGCGGGGCGGCGGCGATCCGCGGCCGCGGGTGGAGGTGTGGGTCGACGAGACCCACCGGGCGCTGGCGGTGCTCGATCTCGCGGGCTCCGAGAGCCGGTGTGGCTGGCGGCTCGCGGCCGAGCTCGGGATCCCGATCTCGGCCCGCAGCGAGGTGGCGACGTTGCGGATCGGGGAGGTGATCGTCCGCGACCTCCCGATCACGCTCGGTCGGGGTGACGAGCTCGTGCTGGGGCTGGGCGGGTGGACCGAGGCCGGCGTCGCCGTGTTGGCGTCGCGCGGGGTCGTTCGGTTCGGCGACGATCCGGACGCGGTGATGGCCGAGATCGGCCCGCCGATCCCGGTCGACCGGTCGCGGGTGCGCCTCCCGTGGCGAGAGCGGGGGGCGCTGGGCGGCGCGTGGTCCTCGCCGCTCCGCGCCGCGGTCCCGGTGCGGCTCGACGGCGCGGAGGCGGCGATCGCGATCGACACGTCCGCCCCCCGGTCGACCCTCGGGTTCGGGGTCGCGTCCGACCGCGAGTCCCTCCGGGGCGGGGTCCCGCGGGTCGAGGTCGCGCTCGGGCTGGGCGGCGAGGTCCCGGCCACGTTCGGGCGCGACGAGTCCGATCCCGACCCCAGGCCCGGGGTGGTCGGGGTGCTCGGCGCCGACCTGCTCGCGACGGCGGACCTGTCGGTCGGACCCTCGGGGGTCGCGGTGCGGTGGGTGGCCGATCCGTGCTGGACCGACGCGGGAGCGGTCCGGCGGGCGTGGCTCGAGGCCGCTGAAGCACCGACCGACGCGGACGGGTGGGAGGCGCTCGCCGCCGCCCGGTTCGCCGCAGGGGACTACGCGGGCGCCGCCGCCGCCGACCTCGGGCTCCGACCGCTGGTCGCCGAGCGGTGTGAACTGGGGCTCGCCCTGGCGCTGCGGGCGGCCCGGTCGCCCGGCCCGACCGACCCCTCCACCTCGGACGGGGTCACTTGCCCCGGACCCGATCTCGAGCCGCCGTACCGGTGGACCGAGGCGCGCGCCCGCGCGGTGGGCGGATGGAGATCCACCGCCGCCCGCGCCCGCGGATCGGCCGAGGTGGCCGCGGCCTGGCGACCGTCTCCAGACGATCCCCACCCGCTGACCACCGCGCTCGGGGTGCCCCTCTCCGCGGTCCGGGCCGCGCTGGTCGCCGATCCGGGGTGGACCCTCGGGCGGTTGCTGATCGCCCCGGACGAGCTGCTGGCCGCGGACGTGGTGCGCGAGGCCGCGCGGCGACCGGGGGACCCCGGGGCGGAGTGCCTGCGCGCGCTGGTCACCGCGGCGCCGATCCCCGACCTGCCGTCGGCCGACTGCGTGGCGGCCCGCCTGTCACGCGCGGCCAGTTCGGGAGACCACGCTGGGGTGGCAGCGGCGTCGGACGCGCTCGGGTCGCGGTGGCCCGATACGTTGTTCGACGAACCGTCGGTGATCACAGGCCGATTGGAGGGTGGACCCATGATTCCCTGGCTGCTGGCGACGAGTGCTAGCGCGGACGGCGGTTCGTTCGATCACACCCACGCCGAGTGGGCGGGGGTGCTCGCGGGCGCGGTGAGCACCTCCGGCGCCGTCGATTACGCCGCGATCGGGGCCCGGCGGGCCCGGCTCGACGGGTACCTCGCGCAGGTGAGCGACGCCGACCCGACGGGGTGGTCGAGCGCGCAGAAGCTCGCGTTCTACGTGAACGCGTACAACGCGTACACCGTTCGGACCGTGCTCGACGCGGGCTCTCCCGCCAGCATCCGCGACCTGGACGGCGGCAAGGTGTGGGACACGCGCAAGTTCGGCGTCGCCGGGCGTGAGCTGACGCTGAACCAGATCGAGAACGGCGAGGTGCGCCCCCTCGGCGACGGGCGGGTGCACGCGGTGCTGAACTGCGCGTCGAAGGGGTGCCCGCCGCTCCCGCCCGCTCCGGTGCTGGCGACCTCGCTCGAGGCCCAGCTCGACGAGGGCGCGCGGCGGTGGGCGCGGACCAACGGGTACACGTTGAGCGGCTCGAGCGTCGGACTGTCGCAGGTGTTCGACTGGTACGCGGCCGACTTCACCGACGAGAACCGGGGCGACATCCCGGGCGTCGACGGCAACGCCGAGAACGCGCTGTGGTTCCTGTCCCGGTTCGTCGACGAGCCCACCCGGGCCCGCCTCGTGGCGGGCGGTCTCACCTCGTCCTGGACCCCGTACGACTGGTCGTTGAACCGGAAATGAGCGAGCCGTACGACCCGTTCTGCAGCCCGTTCGACCACGCGCTGGCCACGTCGGGACCGCCGGCGGTGTTCTTGCGCGATCCCGAAGGCCGGATGCGGTTCGACGCCGACTGGACCCGCGACGCGTGGGGGCGGCTGGCGGACGGGCAACCGACCGGGGCGCCGGTCCACCGGTGGCTGCTCGCCCGCGACCACGACAGCGGCTACGTGCAACTCGTGCTGGTGACCTCGCCCGAACTCCTGTCGACGCACCCTCGGCTCGCGCTGCGCCCCGTGCCGAGCCGGGAGGCTGCGGTGGCCGCCATCCAGGCGCTCGGCCGCCCGCCGATCGCGCGGGAGCCGTGGTGATCGCGCTGTGGCACGGGTCGGCCGGGTGGGCGCAGGACACACCCCCGCCGGAGGAGCCGTACGAGGTCATCGTGTACGGCGAGCTCCGGGTCAAGCAGGCGCACGACGCGCTGATCGAGCAGCTCGCCGAGATGGGCTACGACGGCCAGGTGCTCGACCTGGGCAACCACACGGTGTACCGGCACGACAGCCCGTGGAAGGGTGAGGTCGTGGTGTACGACGACGGCTGGATGCAGGTGAGGCGCCAGCCGTTCTACGTCGAGGGGGTCGAGCTCCCGTGGGCGAAGCGCAACAGCCCGGTCGCGTGGGCCGGCTGCCTGATCTGGCCATGGGCGTGCCTGAAGCTGTCGGGCTCCACCTATGGGGAGCGGAAGTGGCGCCAGGTCGAAGACGAGGCTGCGTTCGAGCTCGATCCCAAGCTCCGGGTGTGGGGCGACCGGATCGCGGACCTCGCGGTCGACCGAAAGGTCGAGGCGTTGCCGGACCGGCTGACCCTGCTGTGGCGCGACGGGGCCCCGCTCGACGACGGGCCGGTGTTGGCCACCCCCGCCGAACGTCGGCGGGCGTTGTTCGAGTTCTGGGCCTCGCGCACCGACACCGTGTGGGGCCGCGAGGTGCAGCGCGCGGTCGAGGCGTTCTGCCGCGCCGAGGTGCAGACCTCGGAGCACCCGTTCACGCCCGAGGAGCTGGCCTCGTTCGCCGCGCTGCACCCCGAGCCGGTGTTCGACCCGAACCCCCGCCCGCCGGAGGCGGATCCTCCGGCGGAAGCCGTACGTCCCACCGAGTCCCCGTGAGCTCGGGGGCGTCGACGCCGGGCCGGCTGTGGGCGCTCGCTCGACCGCGGGGGATGCCGCTCGTCCTCGGCCTGCCGGCCGTGGGCTACGGGTACGCGCATTGGGAGTGGGCGCTGCCCCTGCAGCACCCGGCCGCGATGGGGTGGGTGCTGGTCACTTGGGGGCTGCTGTCGGCGGGGACGTTGTGGTTGAACGCCGCTCTCGATCGCGACGAGTCGGAGGTCCTGATGGGCCCCGCGGGCCGGGTCGAGCTGCCTTCCCGCCTGCCGACGTGGGCGTACGGCGCGCTCCTCGCGTCGGTCGGGTGCGGGTTCGCCGCGGGGCCGGCGGTCGGCGGGATCACCCTGGCGTGCGCCGCGCTCGCGATCGCGTACTCGCACCCCTCGGCCGCGTGGAAGGGGCACCCCGCGCTCGGGCCTGCGGTGAACCTGGTGGGCTACGGCGTGCTGTCGCCGATGGCGGGCTGGGTGGTGGTGGGCGCGCCGCCCACCCCGCGGACCGCGGTCACCGCAGCGTTGCTGGCGTCGTGGGTCGGGGCGACGTACTTCGCGGCCCAAGCGCACCAAGCCGACGACGATCGGGCGCGCGGCTACCGTACCCTGGTCGCGACCCATGGCCCCGGAGCCGCCGTGGGCGCTGCTCGCGTACTGTACTGGGTCGCCGTCGGTGGACTGTGCGGGTTCGCGGTGCTCGGGTGGTACCCGGTCACGTTGGTGGTAGCGGCGATCCCGGCCGTCCTGCTCGATCGGCGGCTCGCGTCGTGGGGAGGTCGCGGGGTCGACGGAGGGCGCGCGATGTTGCGCCGGGCCACCGCGGTCGCGGTCACCGTGATGCTCGCCGCGGCCGCTCAACACGGGGTGCAGATCGCGAGCGGTCTCGCCCCGGCCGGCCTGGGGACGCCGTGGCATCCGGAGTGAGCTCGCTCGTCCGCCTCGCTCGACCTGCCCTCGCGCCGTACGTGCTCGGCCTGGTGGTGTTGGGGTTCGCCTGGGCGCATTGGGATCGCGCGCTCACGCTGCGGGGGGGAGGCCCCCTCGCGATCGTGTCGCTCGCGTGGTTGGCGCTGCACTGCGGGACGTTGTGGTTGAACGCGGCGGTCGACCTCGACGAGGGCCCGGTGTTGTTCGGCGACCCGGTGCGGCCCCCCGCGTGGACCGCGGCCGCCGGGTACGCCGCGCTCGCGCTGTCGGTGCCGATCGCGTTCGCCGCGGGGACGGTCGCGGGGGCGGCGTGCGCCGCGAGCGCGGTGCTGGCGGTGCTGTACAGTCACCCGCGCACGTTCTGGAAGGCGCACCCGCTCGGAGGACCGCTGATCAACGTGATCGGCTACGGGCTGTTGTCACCGCTGGCCGGCTGGTCGGTGGTCGGGGTGGCCGTCACCCCGCGGACCCTGGTGGTGTGGGTGTTGGCGGGGTTCGCGATCCTCGGGACGTACCTGGCCGCGCAGGCGTTCCAAGAGGCCGAGGATCGCGCGCGCGGCTACCGAACCCTGGTGGCGACCCACGGCCCGCGCGCCGCCCTGCTCGCCGCGCGGGTCGCGATCGGGGTCGCGATGGTCGGCGGGGTGGCGCTGGCCATCGCGGGGTGGGTGCCAAGGTTCACTGCGCTCGGGTGCCTCGGCTGGTGGTGGGTCGACGCCCACCTCGCCCGGTGGTCTCGCCTCCCTGGCGGGGGCACCGAGCGGGAGGCGCGAACGTTCACCGTGCGGATGTTGGTCACCGCCCTGTTGGGGATTGCGCTCGCGTTCGTGGAGTACGCGGCGGACTCGTTCGCGCACCGCCCGGTGGCCGGGCTGGGAACCGTCGCCGGACATCCGCCGGACCTCGACCGGGGCCGGTGAGCGCAGCCGGAGAACCGAAACGTACCCCGATGAAACCGAATCGGATGTGCGGCGAGGTATCGTCCGTCCGTGGCGCCCCGAACGTCTCTCCCCCCTCGCTCGGCCCACCACGGACGAACCATGTCGGATTCGGAGTCGAATGTGGACGTCGCCAGCGCACGCCCGGACGACGTGCGTCGGATCGGGCGGACGGACGAGCAACTCCAGCTCGACTCGATGCGGTTGCTGGCCCACGACTTCAACAACCCGCTCACCGCGATCCGGATCCTCGCCGAGATGCTCCGTGACGAGCTGGTAGAGCCAGAGATGCGCCAGGACGTGATCGACATCCTCGAGGCCGCCGACCTGGCGACCGCGCTGATGGACGGCATGGGGTCGATGCTCCGCCTGGCGACGGTGGAGGACGACTACACCTGGTTCCCGATCGACCTGGTGGAGGTGCTGCGCCAGGTGGTCGACCGGCCGGCGCTCCGGCGGAACATCCGGCTCGACCTGCCGCGCGAGCTGCAGATGGGCGGCGATCGGAACGGGCTGCACCGGGCGTTCACCGACGTGCTGGTGAACGCGCGCCGCCTGTGTGACGGCGACCAGCAGGTGCTGGTGTTCGTGGTCGATCGCGACACCGCGGTCGAGGTGCGGGTCCGCCACGCGATGCCCGACGTTCAACCGAGGCTGCGCGACCGCCTGTTCGAGATGTACGGCGCGGTCGAGCTGCGGCAGAACCGGATCCCCGTGTCGGCCACCGGATTGGTCTACGCACATCGTGTGGTCGAGAACCATGGGGGAACCATGGCATTCGAGAGTGGGACTCCGGGGACGGTCGACCTGGTGATCACGCTGCACCGGTGAGCCCGCCAACCCCTCGCGGTTCCTGATAGTCTTCGCGCCATGAGCGCACGCCTGAACGACGGAACCGTCTTTGGAAGCTACACGATCGAGGGCTTGGTCGCCGGCGGCGGCATGGGTCAGGTGTACGCGGCCCGCCACAACGTGTACGGGAGCGCGGTCGCGCTGAAGGTCCTGCACCCGGCGCTCCACGCCGACGAAGGCTGGCGCGCGCGGTTCAACGAGGAAGGGCTGGTCGGGACCCAGCTGAAGCACCCGCACGTGCTGTCGGCGCGGGAGCTCGTGCACATGGACGGGCGGATCGCGCTGGTGCTCGACCTCGTCCCCGGCGGCCAGACGCTGGAGAAGGTGATCTCGCGCGAGTTCCGCGACGGGGTCCCGCTCGTCCCCGCGCTGACCGTGTTCCTCAAGCTGCTGCAGGGGATGGACTACCTGCACGGAAAGGGGATCGTCCACGGGGACCTGAAGCCCGAGAACGTGATGATCGAAGGCGACTTCCGCCGCCCCGAGACCTGGGTGCCGAAGGTCACCGACTTCGGGACCGTGGCGCTGATCGCCAATCCGGTCGAGATCGACGGTCGCGCCGCGGTGGTGGCCACCCCGCGGTACGCGTCGCCCGAGCACCTGTACGGGGTCGACCGGGTCGAGATCCGGTCGGACGTGTACTGCCTCGGGTTGATCCTGCACTTCTTGTTGTCTGGGCGCCACGTGAGCAACGCCACCAACGTCCGCGAGGCGGCGGAGCGGGTGATGCTCCCGGTGCCGATCGTGAACCTGGTGGATCACCCGGACGTCCTGATCGACGTGTTCAAGCGGGCGACGGCGTTCGACGTGAACGGCCGGCCCGAGTCGGTCCGGGCGCTCGCCCTCGCGGTGCGCGGCGTGCTGACCGCGGTCGGCGCCGAGCTCGAGCTGCCCGACATCGCCGCCGATCTCGCCACCGAGGTGGACGAGGATCGCGCGAGAGATCGGAAGAAGCCCGCCGCCGGATCGGCGTCACAGGCGGCGACCGAGCCCGATCCGGGGTTGCGCGGCCGCACACCGCGCGGGGACCGCGCCGCCGATCGTCCCGGAGAGGCGGTGTTGTCCCACGGCCAGACCGCCGCGGGCGAGGTGCCGGTGATCGAGGTGAAGGCCGCCCGCCGGACCCAAGCCGCCGCAGCGCCGGATCCCGGGGCGCGGTCGCCGCAGCGGGGAGAGCCGCCGCGGCCCACGGCCAGCGCCGAGCCGAAGCCGGTGCCGGTCGGCGGGATCCCGTGGTTCGTGTACGTGGCCGCCGCGCTCGCGGTGTCGATGATCCTCGCGGTGGTGGCGGCGGTCGTGTTCACGTGAGCGAGCTCGAGCTCGACTCGGTCGCGCTGCGGGAGATGGTGCGGGAGGTGCTCGATCGGCTCGGGCCGTTCCTCGACCGGCAGCAGGCCGGACCGATGACCACCCCGGTCGGGGGCAAGAAGGCCGCGCGTGACCTCCGGCGTGGGTGGCCCGAGTCCGGCACCCCGTTCCGCAGCCTGCTGCCGCTCCTCGATCGGGCGTTGGCCACGAGCCTCGACCCGACCTCGCCCGGGTACCTCGCGTACGTCCCGGGCGGCGGGCTGCCCCACGCAGCGGTCGCCGACCTGTACGCCGACCTGGTGAACCGGTTCACTGGCCTGTGGATGCCCGCCCCTGGGTTCGTGACCCTCGAGGTCGACGTGATCCGGTGGTTCTGCGCGATGGTCGGGTACGGCGACGACGCGGGTGGCGTGCTCACCAGCGGCGGCAGCCTCGCGAACCTCGCGGGGATCGTGGCCGCGCGCGCGCGGACGTTCCCCGACGGCGGGTTCGGAGCGGCGCGGGTGTATCGCTCGCACCAGGCCCACCACTCGGTCGACAAGGCGCTGTCGGTGGCCGGGTTCTCCCGCGCCAGCCGGGTCGACGTACCGACCGACGGGTCACACCGGATGGATCCGCGCGCGCTCGACCGGGCGATCCGCGCCGACCGCGACGCGGGGAACACGCCGCTGGTGGTGGTGGCGAACGCGGGGAGCACCGCGGTCGGCGCGGTCGACGATCTGTCGGCGGCGGCCGACGTGTGTGCAGAGCACCAGGTCTGGCTGCACGTCGACGCGGCGTACGGCGGGTTCTTCGCGTTGACCGAGCGGGGGCGGGCCGCGCTCCGGGGGCTCGACCGGGCCGACTCGATCGCGCTCGATCCGCACAAAGGGCTGTTCCTCCCGTACGGGACGGGGTGCGTGTTGGCGCGTCGCCGCGCCGATCTTCGCGCCGCCCACGCGGTGGAGGCGAGCTACCTGCCCACGCCGGACGACGATCCACTCGCGTGGGACTTCGCCGACCTCGGGCCAGAGCTGTCTCGGCCGTTCCGCGGGCTGCGGGCGTGGCTGCCGCTGATGATGCACGGCTTCTCGGCGTTTCGCGCCGCGCTCGACGAGAAGCTCGATCTGGCCCGCACCGCGGCCGAGGCGATCCGCGAGCTGCCGAACGTACGGATGGTGAGCGAGCCCACGCTGTCGTTGTTCGCGTTCTCGTGTGAGCCCCCCGGGCTCGACCTGGACGCGATCTCGCGGTTGAACCACCGATGGCTCGCGGCGGTGAACGCGCGGCGCCGGGTGTTCCTGTCCGGAGTGACCCAGGACGGCCGGTTCGTGCTGCGGGTGTGCATCCTGTCGTTCCGCACCCACGCCGACCGCGCCGAGTGGCTGATCGAAGACCTCCGCGCCACGTTGTCGAGCGTCGTGGGGAGCGCGGAGAGCCTCGAGCCCGCCCCACTCGACGCCTCCGACCCGACCCCCTGAACCGGAGCCGCCCGTGGCGATCCCGCAGCTCGACCGAGAACAGATCGCGACCTGGACCCGCGAACAGAAGGACCGCTGGTGGCTGGCCAACGTGTACCGGGGGGCGATGCCCCAGCTCACGCTGCGCTCGGCCGCCGCTGGGTTCGTGCTCGGCGGCGTGCTCGCGTCGACCAACCTGTACGTCGGAGCGAAGACCGGGTGGTCCCTCGGCGTCGGCGTGACCAGCGTGATCCTGGCGTACGTCCTGTTCCGCGTCCTCGGCATGGTGGGCGGCCGGCCGTTCACCCTGCTCGAGAACAACGCGGTCCAGTCGGTGGCGACCGCGGCCGGGTACATGACCGCGCCGCTGATCTCGAGCCTGTCCGCGTACATGGTGGTCACGAACCACCTGCTGCCCCGGTACCAGGTGTTCCTGTGGATGGCGGCGAACAGCGTGCTCGGGGTGCTGATCGCGTTCCCGTTGAAGCGGCGGTTCGTCAACGACGAGCAGCAGCCGTTCCCCGAGGGGCGCGCGTGTGCGGTCGTGCTCGACGCGTTGTACCCGGATGCGCCTCCCGGAGGCGCCGGAGCGGTCGCGCAGGTGCGGTCGGACGACGTGGTGAAGGCGGGGCACGACCGGGCGCAGCTGCAGGCGCGGGCGCTGTTCGCCGCTGGCGCGGTGTCGGCGTTCCTGCAGTTCTGGCGGTCCGAGGGGTACCAGGTGCTGCTCCAGCAGCGGCTGCTCGGCTTGTCCAAGGTGGTGATTCAGCTCCCCGAGCGGATCCTCGACGGGTATTACCGGCTGGCCGAGCAGAACGGGTGGCCGGTGCCGAAGATCCTGGGCACGGACCTGCGCGAGCTCGCGATCACCCCCACGCTCGACCTCACGATGTTCGGCGCCGGCGGGCTGATCGGGATGCGCACCGCGTGGAGCCTGTTGCTGGGCTGCTTCGTGAACTGGTTCGTGCTCGCGCCGGTGTTGATCCGTGTGGGCGAGATCGCCCCGTCGGCGTCCGGCCACTTCGGTCGCGGCCACATCCTGAACAGCTGGAGCCTGTGGTGGGGGGTGGCGATCATGGTCACCGGCTCGCTCACCTCGCTGTTCGCCAAGCCGGAGCTGCTGCTGTCGTCGTTCCGCGGCTGGTTCGACCGGAGGGGCGACCGTCCCGACCCGCTCGCGCAGATCGAGCTCCCGCTGTGGGTCTCGTGGATCGGCGTGCCCGTGATGAGCGGGGTGGTGATCACGCTGAACACTTGGTGGTTCGACATCGACCCCTGGCTGTTGCTGGCGTCGATCCCGCTGCTCGTGCTGCTCACCCTGATCGCGGCGAACTCGACCGCGCTCACCGGGACGACCCCCACGGGCTCGCTGTCCAAGATCAGCCAGTTCACGTTCGGTGCGCTCGACCCGACCCGGCCCGCCACCAACCTGATGACCGGCGGCATCACCTCCGAAGTGGCGAGCAACGCCGCGAATCTGCTGATGGACATCAAGCCGGGCTACATGCTCGGCGCGAGCCCGCGCCAGCAAGCGGTCGGGCACGTGATCGGCATCGTCAGCGGGGGGATCGCCGCCACGACCCTGTTCTACCCGCTGTTCCTGCCTCACCCCGACCTGACCAAGCCGCTGCGCGACCAGCTGATGACCGACGAGTTCCCGATGCCGTCGGTCGAGCTGTGGCGCGGGGTGTCCGAGCTCATCGCGAGCGGCGGCAGTGATCTGCGGGACAGCGCGCTGTGGGCGATGGCGATCGCCGCGGTGATCGGCGTCGGCATCGAGTGGCTGCGGGTGCGCTCGGGTGGCCGGTTCCCGCTGTCGCCGGTGTCGATCGGCCTCGGGGTGGTGATCCCGGTCGACTCGACCCTGATGATGTTCGCCGGGGCGTTGTTCTTCGCCGGGATGCGGCGCCGGTACGAAGGGGGCCCCCCGTCGGCGGGCCGGACGTTGTGGGTCGAGAGCTACGAGCCGGTCGCGGCAGGCCTCGTGGCCGGCGCCGCGCTCACCGGCATCGGTGACCAGCTGATCACCGTGTTCGTGCTGGGCTCCTGATCACCACTGGCCCTCGGCCTTGGCGATCGCCTCGACCACCGCGCGCACCACCGCGTCGCGATCGGCGACCCACGCGGCCCGGGCGTCGGCCTCGTCCCGCCGCTGCCCGAACACCACCTCGTCGAGGTGGCACGCGACCGTGAGCGCGATCACCACCCCCAGGCGAGGGGACACCTCGTGCTGGGCGTCGAGCGCCGCGACCACCTGATCCCGCGCCTCGTCCTCCGCGGACCGGTTCGACAGCGGGTAGGTGGTCTCCGCCGCCACCGCCCGGATCCGGTCGGCCGAGGTGAGGATCCCGCGCCGCTCGAGCACGGCGAGGGCGCGAGCCCGCAGATCGGGGAGCCCCTTCGCCAGGAGGTCGAGCCACGACGCGATCGACCCGGGGCTCTTCGCCGACGCGAGCACGTCGAGCGCGTCACACAGGAACGGCAGCTTCGGCCGCTCGGGCGGGGAAGGGTGGTGCCGGATGTCTCCCGCGGTGCGCACTTGGAGGTGGCCCCGGAGCTTGAGCTCGGCGAGGACCGCGCCGCGCAGCGCGTGATCGAGCCCGAGGTACGCCACCGAGTGCACGGTCCCGCGGTCGTCGTGCAGGGCGAACAACAGCAACGTCTCGGGCAGCGTCAGCGACATCGGGTCCTCGGTACGGAGCGATCGTGCCATACTTCATCCGTGTTCTGGCTGCTCGTCTCCGCCGCCGCCCTGGCCCAGGATCCTGCTCCTGGCTCGGTGACGCTGCGTGTGGCGGTCCACCGCGACGCCGGGACGGTTCACGCGATCGCGGCCGACGGCGCGGCCGGCCAGTGCACCGTGGTCGGGGCGGCGCTCCATTGCCCCGCGATCGGGCCGGTCCGGTTCCGGTACGGCCCGGGCGGGCCGTGGGCGCTGGTGGGTGACACCGAGCTCGCCCCGGGCACGGCTGGGGTGGCGGTGGTGTGGGCTGCGGATCGAGAGGCCGATCGCGCGCGGATCGCGCCCGACGTGGTGACGGCGGAGGTCGTGGCGGAGCTGTTCGTCCGCAGCGCCGATCGCGAGGTGCTGGCCCCCTCGGGTCCGCTGTTCGCCGACTTGCTCGCGCTGATCGACCACCCCGACCCGGCGGTGCGACGGGCCCTGCCCGACGCGCTGCTCCCGTATTGGCGGCACACCGCGAGCGACCCGTTCCCCGCCGACGCGCCCCCGGTCGTACCGCCGGGCACGATCGGCCGGCTGGCCGCCGATCCGGACCCGGCCGTCCGGCGTCGCCTGGCGAGCCGCCTGCGCGACCTGCAGGTCCCCGGTGAGCCCCTGATGAACGAGGCCACCGCCGCCCTGCTCACGTTGTCGGCCGAGGGGGGACGGATCCAGAAGGCGGCGTTCGCGAGCCTGGCGGTGCGGGCGCGGGGAGGGGATGCGCCGGCGGTGGACGCGTGGAACGCGGCGCTGCAGCGGGTCACCACCCCGGGCCCCCCGGGCAGGGCCGCCGCGAACACGCTCGCGGCCCTCGCCCACCAGCTCGAGCCTGGTCCGGGCATCGACCCGTCGGTCGCGGTGCAGCGGACCGCGGTGTGTCAGCTCGAGCGGGTGTGGACGGCGTGGCGGGACGACGTCCCGTTCGACCCCGCGCTGGTCGAGCGGCTGCTGCGCGAGACCGAGGGCGTGTCGCCCGAGCTGGTGCGCGCGTGGGGGCGGTCCGATCCCGCGGGCCTCGCGGCGGTGATCCACCGGTGGGAGCCGAGCCCACCGCACAGCGATCGGTACGGCATCGTCGCGCGGGCACTCGCCGAATCCGAGGATTCGGCGCTTCGAAGCCTGGCGGGTGACAGCTTGTCACCAGGCTCGGAGACACCGGCGGCCGAGTGACAGGTTGTCCGGCGCGCCTCGCTCCCGCTACGGCGGACACCCGCACCTGGTGGGGATCGTCGCGCCCGAACCCTGGCACGAGCCTTGCTGCATGGCTAGGCGAGACCCCGGAGAGCGCACCGTGAATCGCAGTGTGGCCATCGGAGTGGCGCTGTTGTCGATGCTGACCTTCCTCGCGGCGGGGTCCGCGTTCGCGATGAACCTGGCGATCGGGCGGTGGGTCGCGCCCGACGGACCGGCGCCCGACGCGCCGGAAGGTGAAGTGGTGGCGACCAGCCGCCCGAGCACCCCTCCGTCGCCGCGGGCGCTGACCGTCGAGGCGTACCTCGACGGGATCATGGGCCGGAACCTGTTCGACATGGAGATCATCGGCACCTGGAACCCGCCCGCGCCCGGCCTCGGCGTCGCCACGACCCAGCTCAAGATCAAGCTCATCGGCACCGCGGTCGCCGACCCGGCCGAGTACAGCAGCGCGATGATCGCGGACGAGACGAACCCGGCGATGCCCACCTCGTACGGCATCGGAGACTCCATCCAGGACCGGGAGATCGTGTCGATCGAGGCGGATCGGGTCGGGCTGAAGAGCCCGGACGGCACGATCGAGTACCTCACGATGAACGACGGCGAGATCGTGTCGGCGGCGAGCAGCGGAGGGGAAGAGACGCCGTCCGGAGAAGGGGTGTCGAGCCTCGGCGAGAACAAGTTCGCCGTGTCGAAGGACCTGTTCGACAAGTACATCAGCGACCCGGAGGGCATCGCCGGCCTCGGGCGCGCGTTGCTCCACCGCGGGCCGGACGGGGAGTACGACGGCTACCGCCTGTCCGCGATCCGCCGCAACACGCTGGCCGATCAACTCGGCATCAAGAACGGCGACATCATCCACGCCGTCAACGGACAGCCGCTGAACTCGGTGCAGTCCGCGATGTCCGCCTACGGCACCATGCGGAGCGAATCGAGCTTCTGCTTCGAGATCTCGCGTCGCGGCTCCCCGCAGCAGCTCTGCTACGAAGTCCGCTGATCCCGACCGTCCCCCTTCTGTCCGATCCGCAACTGAACGAGAGGAAATCCGCTTTGCGTCTCCACCTCCGCAGCCCGTACGTCGCCGCTCTGGCGCTGGCTCTCGTGACCTCGGCCCCGGCCCTCGCGCAGGATCCCGCCCCGTCGTCCGGAACGGTCGTCACCAGCAACCCGGACGGGTCGGTCACGGTCTCTCCGTCGTCGCCGACGAGCCCGCAGCTCCCCCGAGACATGTCGAAGGCGAACTCGGTCCAGCTGAACTTCCCGCAAGACAGCTCGTTGCTGACCTGGGTGAAGTTCTTCGCGGATCTTCGGCGGATGAACTTCATCATCGCCGATGTGAAGGAGCTGGAGAACAAGAAGATCACGATCATCAGCAACCAGGCCGTCAGCCCCGACGCCGCGTGGGAGGCGTTCCTCTCCGCCCTCGAGACCAACGGCTACGCGTTGTCGATCACCGGCAAGACCGCGCGGCTGGTGAAGGTCGGGACGCCCGGCGGCTCGGTGGTCGGGATCGGCGTGCCGCGCGAGACCGACGCCTACGTGACCCAGCTGATCCAGCTCGAGAACACCCGCGTCGACGACATGTCGAAGATCATCTCGGGGATGTTGGGCGCCGAGGCGAAGATCGTCGCGTATCCCCCCACGAACACGCTGATCATCACCGACACCGGCGCGAACATCCGCAAGGTGTACAAGATCATGCGCGAGCTCGACGTGGCGTCGCCGCGCTCCACGATGGTCATCTACAAGATGGCGTTCGCCGACGCGGCCGACGTGAAGACGATCATCGAGCAGCTGTACGGGGTGGCGGAGGAGGCGTCGGCCGCCCCGGTCGACACCCGGTCGACCCGGTCGACCCGGTCGACCCGCACCACCAGCCGCCGCCCCGAGCCCGCCGCCCCGACGAGTGAGGCGGTGAGCGCCGGCGACGAGTCGAAGTTCATCGCGCAGGTGATCGAGGACGAGCGCACCAACTCGTTGATCGTGCTCGCCAACGAGGACGGCCACGCCGCCGTGCGCGAGCTCCTGACCCAGCTCGACCAGGACATCGACGTGGGCGGGGAGATCCACGTGGTGTACCTCGAGCACGCGAAGGCCGAAGACGTGGCGAACGTGCTGTCGTCCCTGTCCCAGGGTGGCTCGCGGACCCAGCAGGAGGGCACGCGACGCCAGACCGCGGCCCAGCAGGCTGCAGGGGCCGCGGGTCGCGGCACGTCCCCGGCCACGCGGACGACCCCGGCCACCGCGGCCGCCGGGCAGGAAGAAGGGGAGGGGAGCGCGCTCGCCGCGTTCGACTCCGGCATGCGGATCGCGGCCGACGAAGCCACCAACTCGCTGGTGATCATCGCGAGCCAGGCCGACTTCCAGGTCGTCGAGCGGGTGATCGACAAGCTCGACATCGAGCGGAAGCAGGTGTTCGTCGACGCGGTGGTGATGGAGCTGTCGAGCGACGACTCGATGAACCTCGGCCTCGCGGCGCACTTGCCGACCCAGCCGTCGAACGAGGCGGCCGGGTTCATCGGGGCGCAGCTCGGCGCCACCAGCCTCGGCCTGACGCAGGACGCGCTGTCCGGGCTCGCGCTCGGGGTGTTCGGCGCGGGGATCGACGTGCCGACGATCGATCCCACCACCGGCACCACCACCTCGATCTCGGTCCCGGCGTTCGGCATCGCGCTGAACGCGATCAAGGGCACCGGCTCGACCAACATCATCAGCAACCCGTCGCTGATGACCCTGGACAACGAGGAAGCGTCGATCGTCGTCGGCCGGAAGATCCCGTTCCCGACCACCTCCGGCCTGAACAACCTCGGCCAGCCCGTGATCAGCTTCCAGCGGGAAGACGTGGCGATCACCCTGAAGATCACGCCGCGGATCAACAGCTCGAACTACGTCACCCTCGAGCTCGAGATCGAGGTGCAGGAGGTCGAAGACTCGGCCCAGTCCGCCACCGTGAGCGCGTCGGGCGGCGGGTTCATCACGAGCCAGCGCAAGCTCCAGTCGGTCGCGCTGGTGGCCGACAACCAGACGATGGTGATCGGCGGCCTCGTGGGCACCACCGAGGGCAAGTCCGAGACCAAGGTCCCGGTGCTCGGCGACATCCCGTTGGTCGGCGCGCTGTTCCGCTCGACCAACAACAAAGAGCGAAAGACCAACCTGATGATCTTCATCACCCCGCACATCGTCGACGAGCCCGACGACATGATCGAGATCCAGCGGGTCAAGGAAGCGCAGCGCCAGGAGTTCCTGCGGCGGTTCTACGGCAAGTCGCGCGAGGAGTTCTGGGACGAGCTGCAGGGGCTGCTGCGGTACTCGATGAACTTCGTCGACGACCGGTCGTCGTACCGCGGGCCGACCACCGTGGGCCACGACCTGCAGCTCGACGGAGAGCTCCTGTCCGACGGCACCCGGCAGGCGATCGAGGACGCGATCGACGAGGGCCGGAACGGCGACCCGGGCAACGGCGCCGGTGAGCTCCCCGAGGACGCCCTCGACATCCAGGACC
>JBEBJC010000772.1:0-4402 GCA_040080105.1 Myxococcota bacterium | reverse complement strand
GGCATCGACATCGGCGTCGCCGCCGGAGCCGCTTTCGGCGCAGAGGGCGGCGCGACGCTGGCATCGACGAGGTCGGCGTCGTCGTCGTGCGCGAGCTCGAGGTCGAGCGATTCCTCGGGCTCGTCGAGGAGCTCCGCGAACTCCTCCGGCTCGGGCTCGGGGAACAGCCGCTCGAGGTCGGGCGGCAGCGGTCGCCACGCGGCCGGAGAGCGGGGCGACGCCACCCCGAGGCGGAGCGCCGGCAGATCGGGCACGTCGACCCGCCGCTCGCTCGGCACGCTGGTCAGGGTGAGCGCGACCCCGGACCAGTCTTCACCGGTGTGCTGGACCACCGCGGCGCGCATCGCGAACCGGCCGCCCCGCAGCGCCTCGTCGGCGTCGAGGGTGTACGACGGGCTCCAGCTCGCCCCCGGCACCCGGTACGACACCGTCACTTCGGCGGTCGCGCCCGACGTCGCCACCTGCACCCGCCGGGTCGGGGCCCACCGGCGCCACCACGCCTCGCCGCTCGCCTCGGCGGCCCCCCGCGCGAGGATCGCGACCTGCTCGGCCAGCGTCACCCGCTCGCGCTCGGCCCGCTGCAGCTCGGCGTCGATCGCCGCGACCCGGGCGTCGATCGCCGCGTCGACCGCGCCCCACCGGCGCCACCGCTCGGGCGACGGGACCGGCCGGTCCGGCGCGTCGCGGTGGGCGGGGGCGAGGCCCGCCAGCACCTCGCGCTCCTGCCGGCGCGCGTCGAGCCCCACGTCACACCGCTCGAGCGCCTCCCGCGCCCGGCTCCACGCGTCGACCACCTCGGGCCGCTCGCCGCGATCGACGCCGTCGAGGTCGAGCTCGACCCGCACCTGCCCGAGCGGGGCGCCCCCGAGGGACACCCGCACCGACGCGGGGTCGAGCAGCAGCGGCAGGCGGCGGATCACCGCCACCCCGTCGACCACCGGGACGGCGCCGACACGGGTCACCACCGCGCCGTCGGGGTGGACCACCACGGCGGTGATCGGCAGCGTCATCGAGACCTCGGGGAGCCGGGCGAGCCTACCTCACCTCAGTCAGGCGGTTTGCACACCCCCTCCCCCGACCCGCGCCAGCGCTCCATCGGCACCCGCTCGGCGTGCCCGAGCACCCGGGGGCCGGCAGCGAGCGACGAGGGCGTGGGCTTCCACCCGAACGCCAGCCGGTCGGCCAGCAGCTCGTCCGCCGACGGGGGGCGCTCCCACACCGCGACCGCGGTGACGCCGGCGTTTCAAGTGGTGTCGTACACCAGCGTCAGCCCGTCGGGCAGCGGCACCACCAGGTCGAGGGTGAACTCGTCCATCTGGACGATGTCGGCGAGCTCCAACCCCAGCGCCTCGAGGTCGCGCAGCACCCGCTCGGTGCCGCGCTGGCCGGACACGAACGCGTCGAGCTCCCGGAGCCGGTCCTCACCGATGTTCGAGGTCGGAGGTACGGTGCGCACCTCCGGGTCGTAACCGAGGGTCAGGCCGAAGGAGGACGGGCCGCTCCGGGGGCGGCCGCGAGGGCCACCGCCTGGTTCACCCAGTCGTCGCGCTCGATCCGGCCCTTGAACGCCTCGAGCAGGCCGTCGACGTAAACCACGTCGTCGGGGGTCCACGCGGCGATCTGCCAGAAGTAGTACACGCCGATCCGGTTCAGCATCCCGTCGAGCTTCGGCCCGATCCCCTTGACGATCTCGAGGTCGTCCTCGGGGCCGAACGCTGCCGACGACAACAGGTTGCGCCCCTCGGTGACCCGGGCGGCCCCGAGCGGAGGGCCCGGCTCGGGGGCCGGGGCCGGAGCGGCCGCGACGGGCGCCGGCGCGGCGACCACCACGGCCGGCGCGGCCACCGGTGCAGGAGGAGCTGGTGCGGCCACCGGAGAGGGAGCGGCCACCGGAGAGGGAGCGGCCACCGGCACCGGGCTCGGAGCCACCACCGGAGCCGCAGCGCCGAGCTTCGCCTCGATCGCCGCGAGCCGGGCGAGCACCGGCCCGAGGTCCACGTCCGGGCAGCGCGCGCCGGACTCGATCGCCGCGAGCCGGGCGAGCACCGGCCCGAGGTCGACGCCGGCACCGCCGGAGCCCTGCAGGGTGTCGAGCTTCGACAACAGCAGCCCGAGGTCCACCCCGGATCGACCCTCGATCGCCGCCAGGCGGTCGAGCACCGGCTTGAGCTCGACCGGAGCGAGCTTGCTCTCGAGCGCCCCGAGCCGGACCAGCACCGGCCCGAGGTCGACCGCCGCCTTCGGCGCCCCGACCGCGCGCTCGAGCGCGTCGAACCGGGCAGTCAGCGCGGGGAGCCAGTCCGTACCGGTGCGCGAGGTGTACTCGTGGGTCACGTCCTCGTAGCTGCGGCGCACCCACCAGTACGCGAGCGCCGCGCCACACAGGGCCGCGAGCACCAACAGGACCACGATCTGGGTCAGCAAGAACGACATGACGAGCTCCGTGGATCAGTCCTGGCTTCGGACGACCTTGATATCGATGCGCCGGTTCTTCGCGCGACCGGCCGACGTGGTGTTCTCGGCGGTCGGACGGGTGTCGCCGTACCCGACCGGCACCAGCCGGTCCCCGGCCACGCCGCGGTTCACCAGCTGCTCGCGCACCGCCGCGGCGCGCTGCTCGCTCAACACCAGGTTCTTCTCCGCCCCGCCGACGTTGTCGGTGTGCCCCTCGATCCGCAGCTTGCCGGGGCACTTCGCCGCCTCCGCCGCGACCGCGTCGAGCAGCGCGCCGCTCGCGGGGCGGATGTCGGCCTTGCTGGTGGCGAACTCGATGGTGGAGGCGGCGAGCAACGCGGTGAGCGCCTGCTCACACGACGCCACGTCCTCCGCGACCAGCAGCGAGACCTCGCCGACCGTCCCGCCGTCGATCGGCGCAGACGCCGCGGCGCGCACCGCCGGCTCGGCCGCGCGCCCGAGCTCGCAGGTGAGCGCGAACGTGCCGTCCTTCCAGCTCGCCCGGCCGGTGTCGCACTTCGCGAGGGTGTCGACCGCGCGCACCGCGGCCACGCGCTCGGCCGGGCTCGGGGCCGCGCCCCGCTCGGTGAGGCCGTCGACCAACCCGGTGACGCCGGCGGCGGTGACCGCGTCGACCACCGCGGCGTGGGTCGCCGCGTCGGCCACGTCGCCGGTGAGCGACAGGCTGCCCGCCGCCCGCTGGAACACGAACCCGCCGGTGCTCGCCGGAACGCCTGTCGGAGCCTCCGTCGGGGCCACCGGGCACGGGGCGGCCGCGGCGCGCCACTCGGCGGTCACGTGGGTGGCCGGAGCGCGCGCCCCGAGCCAGGTCGGCGCGGTGACCGCGAGCACCCTCTCCTCGAGACCGGTGACGGCCGACGGGGTGGGTGGGGCGCCAGTGAGCGTCAGGTGCTGACCGGACGCGCTCACCTCGACCCACCCGTGGCCGCCGGCCCGCAGCGCGTCGCGCGCGCCGTCGAGCGCCACCGCTTCGATCGCGACCTTCGCCACCGGGGCGCTCGCCACCAGCACCGCCACCAGCCCGACCAGCGGGACGAGCCCCCACGGAAAGAACGGGAGCTGGGGCTCCGTGGTGCGCCGCACCTTGCGGATCGTGGTTCGGACGACTTCCTCGGCCATGAGGCCCCCTGAGCGGAGAGGGCGCAGGGTATCACGGGCGGGGCGAAACGTTCCGCGGCTCGATGCTCGTTCGGTCAGGACTCGGCGGTCACCGGCCTCGGACCGACGTACCCGGTGACCACCCCTCGGTCGACCAGCAACACCGCCGGGCTGATCCGCTGGTCGCCCGCGTCGTCGTGGCGTTGGCGGACCAGCGCCGCGAACCACCCGATCCGGTCGCCCGACTGGTCGGCCCGGGTCGCGAGCAGCAGCCCGCGGCACGGCACCCCGACCGCGAGCGCGTCTCCGCCGAGGAGCTCGTGGATCCGCGCGAGGAACACCGGGTCGAGCAGCTTCTCCGCGGCGTAGAACCCGCCGCTCGCCGCCGCCAGCACCAGGGCCGCGGACGGGGCCAGACCGGGCGGGCCGACCTCGACCCGCTCGAGCTCGACCTCCACCTCCGCCAGGTTCCGCAGGGCCTCCGCCGCGAGCGCCTCCGCCCCGCGGTCCACCGACGACGCCTCCAGCACCGCGAACGTCGCCTGGCGGTCCTCGCCGTACACCACCACCGGCAGCTCGTCCGGCCCGGCGGCGAACACCGGGGCCCACACCACCCGGTCGAGCGGCAGCTGGTCGCGCGCGCGCAGCGACGGCAGGATCCGGGCCGCCCCGTCCGTCAGCACGTCCTCGACCGCCGACAGCAGGTCGACCAGCGTCTCGCGCGGGTTGCCGGACACGAACCGCTCGGCCCGGTTCGTCGGGAACACCACCGCGCCCTGGCCGATCCGGAACGCGAACGGGATCGGCCCCTTCGGGTGGTGCTCCCACC
>JBEBJC010000771.1:0-4408 GCA_040080105.1 Myxococcota bacterium | reverse complement strand
GACCAGTCGACGATCACGTCCAGCTGGACCAGCGCGAGCGCGACGGCGATCCACCGCGGCGCCGCGTGCGCGAGCACCGCCGCGCGGGTCGCGCGGTGCACCCAGCGCACCAGCGACCGGATCAGCTCTCGACCCGGTAGTTCGGGGCTTCCGAGGTCACGATCACGTCGTGCACGTGGCTCTCGCGCAAGCCGGCGTTGGTGATCCGCACGAACCGCGTGTCGCGCTGCATCTCGGGGATCGTGCGGCACCCGCAGTACCCCATCGACGCGCGCAGCCCGCCCACCAGCTGGTACAACACGTCGCCGATCGGGCCGCGGTACGGCACCCGCCCGACGATCCCCTCGGGGACGAGCTTGCGGGTGTCGGCCTCGGGGTCGCCCGCGTCGTCCTGGAAGTACCGGTCGGACGAGCCCGCCTTCATCGCCTCGATCGAGCCCATCCCGCGGTAGCTCTTGTACTGCCGGCCCTGGTACAACACGACCTCGCCGGGCGTCTCGGCGGTGCCGGCGAACATCGACCCCAACATCACCGCGTCTGCGCCGGCCGCGATCGCCTTCGCCACGTCGCCCGAGTACTTGATCCCGCCGTCGGCGATCAGGCTCGTGCCGTGGGCGCGCGCGACCTTCGCGCACTCGGCGATCGCGGTGAGCTGCGGCACACCCACCCCGGCCACCACCCGGGTGGTGCAGATCGAGCCGGGGCCGATCCCGACCTTCACTACGTCGGCCCCGTGGTCGATCGCGGCGCGGGTCGCCTCGCCCGTGGCCACGTTGCCCAGGACCACCATCAGCGCCGGGTACCGCGCCTTCACCGCGCGGCACGCGTCGAGCACCCCCTGGCTGTGCCCGTGTGCGGTGTCGACCACCACCAGGTCGACCCCGGCCTCGACCAGCGCCGCCACCCGGTCGTCGCGGTCGCCGCCCACCCCGAGCGCCGCGCCGCACACCAGGCGCCCGCGCGGGTCGCGCTGGGCGTTCGGGTACCGGTCGTTGTTCTCGATGTCCTTGATCGTGATCAGCCCGCGCAGCTGGCCCTCGCCGTCGACCACCAGGAGCTTCTCGATCTTGTGCTCCTGCATCAGGTCCTTGGCCTGCTCGAGGCCGGTGCCGGGCGCGACCGTGACCAGGTCGCGGATCATCACCTCGTGCACCGGGCGGTCGAGGTGGCGCTCGAACCGCAGGTCGCGGTTGGTGAGGATCCCCACCGCGCGCCCGCCGACCACCACCGGAACGCCCGAGATGCCGTTCTCGCGCATCACCCGGCGCGCCTGGCCGAGGGTGGCGTCGGGGCTCACCGTGACCGGGTCGACGATGATCCCGGTCACCGCCTTCTTCACCTTGCGCACCTCCTCGGCCTGGCGGACAGGCGAGAGGTTCTTGTGCACGATCCCGAGCCCGCCGGCGCGCGCGAGGGCGATCGCCGTGCCCGACTCGGTCACCGTGTCCATCGCGGCCGACAGCAGCGGCATCTGCAGGTGGAGCGCCCCGAGCCGGGTCGACACGTCGACCTCGCGCGGCAGCACGGTGGAGTGCCGCGGAACCAGCAGCACGTCGTCGAACGTCAGCGCGAGCGGGACGGCGTCGTCGAGCACGAGCCCCTCCAGGTCCCGGTGAGGTATCCGGTGCGGGGCCGTGGGCCAAGGGCGGTCTCATCGGCTATGGTCGGCGCGATGGACACCGTCCGGTTCTTGTTCGACTTCATCCTGCACGTCGACCAGCACATCGACCACCTGCTGCAGCAGTACGGCACCTGGACCTACGCGATCCTGTGCCTGGTGGTGTTCTGCGAGACGGGCCTCGTGGTCACCCCGCTGCTCCCCGGCGACTCGCTATTGTTCGCGGCCGGGATGTTCGCGGGGCGCGGGGCGCTCAACCCCCACCTGTTGTTCGCGCTGATCGCGACCGCGGCGATCGCGGGCGACAACACGAACTACTGGTTCGGCCGGTACCTGGGCCCGAAGGTGATGCGCAACGACAACTCGCGCATCTTCAAGAAGAAGTACCTCGACCAGACCCACGCGTACTTCGAGAAGTACGGCGCGTTCACGATCGTGGTCGCGCGGTTCGTGCCGATCGTGCGCACGTTCGCCCCGTTCGTCGCGGGGGTGGGGGCGATGAGCTACCCGAAGTACCTCGCGTTCAGCGTGTTCGGCGGCACCCTGTGGGTCGCGGTGTGCGTGTACTCCGGGTACTTCCTCGGGAACATCCCGGTGATCCGCGACAACTTCGAGCTCGCGGTGCTGGCGATCATCGGGGTGTCGCTGATCCCGATGGTGGTGGAGTGGTTCCGCCACCGGTCGCAGAAGGCCGCGTAGGAGAGGGGATGGACGACCGGGCACGGTTGGTGGCGTTGCTGCGCGAACGCTCGGTCCGCACCGGGCAGTTCGTGCTCGCGAGCGGCAAGAGCAGCGACCTGTACGTCGACGCGCGGGTCACCACCCTGCACGCGGAGGGGGCGGCGATCGTGGCACGCTTGGTGCTCGCCCGGCTGCGGCCCGACGTGGTGGCGGTGGGCGGGATGACGCTCGGGGCGGATCCGATCGCGTGCGCGGCCTCCGCGGCGTCGATCGCGGCGCTCGGCCGACCGGTGCACGCGTTCTTGATCCGGAAGGAGCCGAAGGGCCACGGCACGAGCCAGCAGGTCGAGGGGCTGGCAAACCTCGGACCGGGGGCGAAGGTTTGTGTGGTGGAGGACACCACGACCACCGGCGGGTCGCTGCTGAAGGCGGTGGAGGTCGCGCGCGCGGCCGGGCTCGACGTGGTGCAGACCCTCACCGTGGTCGACCGGGAGGAGGGCGCGGCCGAGGCGATCGCCGCGGCCGGGGTGCCGTTCGAGGCGCTCACCACCCGCCGCGACCTGGTCCCGTGAACCGCCGCGCCCTGCTCCTCGGCGCGGTCGCGCTCGGCTCGCTCGGGGCGAGCGGTCGCCGGCGGTACCTCGCCGACCACCGGGAGTGGACGCGGGAACTCAAGCTGTACGAGGGGTTCTCGACCGCGCTGCTGCTGCGCGCCACCCTGCTCGAGCCCGAGTTCCGCGCGATCCTGGCGGCCGAGCGCAGGCGGCTCGTGAACCCGAGCGACGCGGACCACGCCGAGTTCCTCGCGCGGATGGAGCGCGACGGCGCGGCGTACCACGAGGTGGTGTTCGCGGCCGACTCGTCGTTCGACGACGCGGACCGGTTCGGCGATCCGGACCTCGGGTGGGGGCTGCGCCTGCGGGTCGACGGGGCGGAGGCCCGGCTGGTGGCGGTGGACCGGGTCCGCTCCCCGTCGCCGCTGCACGAAGCGCTGTACGTGCAGCACGACATCTGGTCGGCGCTGTGGATCGCCCGGTTCGAGCGGATGTCGACCGCCCCTCGCGCGATCGAGCTGCTGGTCGGCTCGGGGCACGGCAACGGCTCGGTCACCTGGGCGTTGGGCGGGTAGCGGCGCGGTCACCCGCCGCGGTACGGTACCTCCATGTCGACCCCGACCCCCACCGACCTCGGCGCCCGCCGTGTCCGGCCGCTCCGCCGGCGGGAGTTCGATCGCCTCGTCGAGCTGGGGATGTTCGGCGACGAGCCGATCGAGCTGCTGGGGGGGGAGCTGGTCTACATGAGTCCGCAGGGATCGCGCCACGCGTGGTGTGTCGCCCGGTTGAGCCGTTTGCTCGTCACCCGGCTCGAGGCCGACGAGGTGCGCATCCAGCTGCCGTTGGCGCTGTCGGACGTGGACGAGCCCGAGCCCGATGTGGCCGTCGTCCCTGCCGGGGACTACCGCGACGAACACCCCCGCGTGGCGTTGCTGGTGATCGAAGTCTCTGCCAGCTCGCTCCGAGACGACGTCGGTAGGAAGGTGCCGATGTACGCCAGCGCCGGCGTCCCCGACCTGTGGGTCGTCGACGTTGACGGTGGGCGGGTGCTCGTCCACCGAGACCCACGGGACGGGCGGTACCTCGCGGTCGAGGTGTTCGAGCGGGGCGCGTCGGTCGCCCTGCTGGCGCGCCCGCAGGTGGTGATCGCGACCGACGACATCCTCCCCTGACCGCCGAGCTCGCACGACCCACCGAACAGACGGTCGGTTCAGGGACCCATGCAGTCTCCATTTGCCGCAGCGACCTCGACGGTCAGAGCGGATCGGTCGCCATGGCAGTTCCGAGCGCCGTTGACGAAAATTTGACGGAATGATTCTTGCGAGGAGGAGGAGGAGAGACTCTCCTGGAGAGGTGACGGTGAGCTGCAACAAGATCCTGCCGCCCGCTGGCGGTGAGTACCAGACCTACAGCACCTCGGTGAGCTACGTGTGGCTCACCGACTACCTGCTCGCGCCCGGGATGTCGGTCGCGGACGTGCTGGTGCTGTTGCGCAGCCTGACCGGTTCGTTCAACGCGAAGCCTGCGTACCAGACCGCGCCGGTACGAGCTGAGG
>JBEBJC010000770.1:0-4411 GCA_040080105.1 Myxococcota bacterium | reverse complement strand
GACCGCCCCGTGAGCGCCACCGCCGTGCTCGCCGTGACCAGGGGCGCCGACGGGAGCTGCTCGACCAGTGCCCACGCGGCCGCATCCGCCCGCAGCGCGCCCACCTTTGCGCGGACCTGCTCTCGCCACCGCTCGACCAACGCGGCGGTGCGCTGCTCGTACCGGTCGGCCTCGACGCAGGCGCGACGGGTGACCTGGGCCACGAGCTCGAGCCAGGCCATCCAGCCGGCGACCAGCTCCGGAGCGCCCGAAGGTCCTGCCCTCCGTGTCCCGGTCAGCCCCGCCACGTACCGGGCGGACTCGGTGGCGAGCACCAGGCTGATCGGCGGGACCACGCGCCGACACAGCCGCCGACGCCGCAGGGCGAGCTGCAGGAGCGCGCGACCGGTGCGGCCGTTGCCGTCGGCGAAGGGGTGCAACGTCTCGAACTGCGCGTGGGCGACCGCCGCCTGGACGAGGGGAGGGTGGTCGTCCCGCGACACGTACGCGCACAGGTCCTCGAGCAGGGCCGGGACGTCGTCGGCGGGCGGCGGAACGAACTCCGCGTCGAGCGGGGTGGTGCCCCCCACCCAGTTCTGCTCGGTGCGGACGACGCCGCCGAGACGCTGGTCCCGCGTCCCGTCGAGCAGCCGCGCGTGCAGGGCGCGCAGGTGGTCGACGGTGAACGGTCCCGGCGCCACGGCCACCGTGAGCGCCTCGGTGAGGGCGCGGATGTTGCCCACGACCTCGAGGGCCCGGCCCGAGGGATCGAGCTCGGGATCGAGGTCGGCGAGCGCGAGCTTCCGGGGACTGACGACGAGGCCCTCGACCTGCGACGACCCCACGGCCTCGGCGCGGAGGAGCAGGCGCGACAGGACCTCGAGCCGGTGGGGTCCGCGGTCGGCGCGGGTCTCCTCGTCGAGGGTAGCCACGGCGCGCTCGGCGTCGGACAGGTCGGCCGCGACGCGGGCGTCGATCGGCAGGACGAGTCCGGCGAGGGGATGGGGCACGAAGGCGCGGAACGTGCCGCCGACCCGGGCCCGGCGAGGGCCGAAGGCCGTGGGGTCGGGCGCCCAACGCCGGGTGACGAACCTGCCCATCTCGCACCTCATAGCCGCAGGATGTTCACTAACCTGCGCTTAGCTGCGTGGGCCACGTGAGAACCCACGCAGCCCAGCGGGCTCGAGACATCTCGTGACATCGCCGGTGCGGTCGGTTCACCCTTATCTTCCACGTCGTACCGCCAGTCCCGGACCTGCGCGGCGTGGGTTCTCCCCAGGGCGGGTGGTCCCGGTGGACGGCGTCGAACCCGCTCCCCGGACCCGGAACCTCGTCGTGGTCACCTCCCGCTCTCCGTCGCTCGCCACGAACCCGTTCGTCGGCCGCTCCCCGGGCCTCCGTCGCGTCATCGCCCACGCCGAGCGCGTCGCCCCCACCACGCAGAGCGTGCTCGTCACCGGCGAGACCGGCACCGGCAAGGAGGTCATGGCCCGGTTCCTCCACGACCGGAGCGGCCGGACGGGCCCGTTTGTCGCGGTGAACTGCGCGAGCCTGCCGAAGGACCTCGTCGAGTCCGAGCTGTTCGGGCACGAGAAGGGCTCGTTCACCGGCGCGGTCGGCGACAAGCGCGGGCTCATCCGCGAGGCGCAGGGCGGGACCCTGTTCCTCGACGAGATCGGGGAGATGCCGCTCGACGTGCAGGTGAAGCTCCTGCGGGTGCTCCAGGAGCGGCGGGTGCGACCCGTGGGCGGGCGCCGCGAGGAGCCGGTCGACGTCCGGGTGATCGGCGCGACCCTCCGTGACCTGAAGGCCGAGGTGGCGGCGGGCCGGTTCCGCGAGGACCTGTGGTACCGGATCGGTACCTTCGAGCTGGCGCTGCCGCCGCTCCGGGAGCGCGGCGACGACGTGGTGCTGCTGGCGCGCTCGTTCGCGGAGGGCTTCGCGCGGGAGCCGGGGGTGGGCACGCGGACGCTGGGTCGGAGTGCGATCTCGGCGCTGCGCGGGTACTCGTGGCCCGGGAACGTCCGGGAGCTGCGGCTGATGCTGCTTCGGGCGGCGCTGGTGGGCGACGGCGAGGTGATCACGGGCGCCGACCTGCGGAAGGTGCTCGACGTGCCCCGGCTGGAGGGGTCGCTGGAGGAGCGCCTGGTCGCGATGCTGACGACCGCAGGCTGGGCGTCGATGGGCCAGATCACGGCTGCGTTGAAGGTGCCGCGCACGACCGCGTGGCGCGCGTTGTCCACGCTGACGGCGGCGGGCACGGTGGTCGCCGATGGTCCGGGGAAGGGGCGGCGCTACCGGATCGCGGACAGCGTCGAGGCCGCCGGTCGGAGCGAGGAGGTGTTGGCGCTCGCGCGACGGGATGGCCGCGTCACCCGCCAGCGGGTGGTCGTGGAGCTCGGCCTCACCGAGCGGACGGCGACCCGGCTCCTCGGCGAGCTGGTCGAGCAAGGGTGCCTCGCCGCCACCGGTCGGGGGCGCAGCGCGGCCTACATTCCTGGCGATGTTCGCGTGTAACGACGGTGTCAGATCTTGGCAAGTAGGTGTGCGCGGAGGACCGAGCTAGGCTACCACACGCCCGAGGTTAAGCGATGTCGATCGCCGGGCTCACCAAGATCGTCCTGCATTCTTCGGCTGTGGCCACCTTCGACGCAAGCGACTGGAGGTTCCTCGGACTCCGAACGGCTCAGCTCGCGTGGATGCGTAGTCATCCCAGGTTCTTTCGGGCATTGAGCTTTGGCGATGAGGATTTTGACGCGTACTCCCTGGAGGTCGTGGACCGGATTTTGGCGGAGGAAGCCAACGTGGCCGCGTTTCTGGAGTTTCCCAAGCTGGTCGCCAAGCTTCAAACTGACAACCCGGGCGTGCTGACTGAGCTGCAGGCCATCGCCGCGAGGCATCCTGGTTGGAAGGGAAGCAATCGCGGCGTTTGGCTCCTCGGACGGGCGGTCGTTGCGACATTCGGCCGGGCGGATTGGCTAAAGCTGGGCATGCTGGCGAACTGCCGCGAGGAGGTAGTGGGGCATGCGCGGCTGCTCCGTGCGCTCGACTTCGGGGACAGCGACTATGCGGGCCTTGCGGTCGAGATGGTGGGAGACATCCTGGGCCGGCAGGATGACAACTACAAGTTGCTTGGGCATTTTCCGGAGCTTGTCGCTTGGCTGCGTGAGCACTCACGGGATGCAGCCGACCGGCTCTTCCCCGTGTCGTCTGGGCAGGCGTCGCCGGTCCGTGGGCCTGCGTCTGCCGACCCGGGGCTGTCCACGGCCCCGATACCGGATCCACCGTTCGCTCCCGTACCTCCGCCGCAACCTCCGCCCTGGGCGACCGGTGTGTTGCAGCCCCCGGGACCGCTCGATGCTCTCCAGGGACTTCTACGAGCGATCGAGGCGATTGAAGCTGGTAACGATGGCGCTTCCAGCTACCATTCTCAGGTTGCGGCCCTGCTGGAGCACCTTTTCGAGGGCGAACTCACGGACCCTGTCGTTGAGGACAGGCTCCATGACGGACGGAAACGGGTAGACATCACCTTCACCAACCGGGGTAGGTCCGGATTCTTCGGCTGGTTAGCCCAGCACTACCCGCCTGTCCCAAACGTATTCGTGGAGTGCAAGAACTACGCGGGCGACCCAGGCAATCCGGCGGCGGACCAGCTTTCTGGTCGATTTTCACCGAACAGAGGAAAATTCGGTCTCCTCTTGTGTCGGTCTCTGGGAGATCACGAACAGTTCATCCGCAGGTGTCGCGACACGCTCAGCGACCAGCGAGGAATCGTCTTGCCGCTGGACGATGGGGACCTCGCAGAGTTGGTGCGCCTTGCGGCGAGCGAGGGCCGCGAGCAGGCGGTGTTTCAGGTTCTGAAACGCAGGTTGGATCGCTTGGTAAAGTGAGTGCTTCAGGTTTCGCGCCGTCCATGCCCGAGACCTCTTCACGCCAACTGCGGGTCAGCGCGTTTCCTCCAGGCCGCGAGCTGCTCCGACGGGTTCCTCAACCGGGTCAGCTCGCGCAGGTCTCGCTCGGAGACCACGCTCAACCCGTCGCTGTCGACCTCAGCCAGGATCTCCGGGTGCAGCCCCAGCAGGTTGAGCAGCTGCGTCGCCCTGGCCCCGGACATCCCCGCGTACCGCGCGAGGTCCGCGATCGACCCGAACCGCCCCGTGTCGATCAGCGCCTGCAGCTCCCGCGCCCGCGCCAGGTGGCACGCCAGCCCCCGGTTCCGCGCCTTCGTCTTCGCCGCCCGCCGGTCGGCGCGCTCGTCCACCGGCTCGTCCAGCCCCAGCATCGCCCGGTAGCGCGCGTTCTGGACCGACCGCTCCATCGCCGCCAGGTCCCGGAGCTCCAGCTCGCCCAGCACCTTCCCCGTCCGGCCCGGCCGCTCCAGGTCCGCCCGGATCTCCGGCACCAGCTTCAGCAGCGACAGCAGCTGGCACAC
>JBEBJC010000769.1:0-4412 GCA_040080105.1 Myxococcota bacterium | reverse complement strand
GCCACATCGACGCGGAACGCGGCCACCGCCCAGGTCCTGATCCCCACCTCATCGCTTGACAGAACTGTAGTGACGTCCCCGACCCTCTCCCCCGCTGCGGGGGAGAGGGGGATCGGCCGAGGCAATTCCCCCTCTCCCTCTGAGAGGGCTGGGTGAGGGCGATCGGCCCAGACAATTCCCCTCTCCCTCTGAGAGGGCCGGGTGAGGGCGATCGGCCGAGACAATTCCGCCTCTCCCTCTGAAAGAGGGCCAGGGCCTCCGAAGGCGAAGCGGTCCGCTACGCCAGCGAGCCGTCAGCGGCCCTCGAGGTCGACCACGTCCACCGGGCCGTACTCGAGCACTCCGACGCCCGCGGACGACACCACCGGCCAGTACAGGCGCCCACCTTCGACCCACGCTGGCCGGCGAACTCCGACCTGGGAGTCGACGATCCCCGCCACCAACGTGCCGCCCCCGTTCACGAAGGTCCCCTCCGGCCCACCGGTAACCAGCCACAGCTGATAGCTCGCGGAGCTCGAAGGGCTGAGCGGGTGGGCCAGAAGGAAGTCGGGGTAGCCGTCCACATCCACATCTACGCCACCGAGCTGCAGGTACCCGTCACGCTCGTTCGCACCGGCGATCTGCGGGCTGGTGGGTTGGCCGTTGGCGGCCCAGGTCAGCGGACCCGCCCAGGAGTACGTGCTGCCGTCCTCGTGGAAGTCGGTGACCCCGTCGCCGGTCAAGTCTCCGGCAGGGGTGCTGCCCGTGCAGGTGATCTGCGCGAACTGCGGATCCCCCAGGGTGAACGCGCCGGACGTCCCGCTCGGGAGCAGGTACGCACCGCACAGGTCGTACGCACACATGTCCCGCGACCCGTCGCCGTCCGCGTCCCACACCGGCACCACCTCCGGCGGACGCGCGTCACCCGAGACGCAGTGCTGGCTCAGGTGCAGCGACGGCTCCCCCACCTTCCACCGCGCGCTCGGGCCCCGCCACCCCGAGAACGTCCACGTCTCTTCCGGGTTCGTCGGGTAGCCCGACTCGATCAGGTCGAGCGTGCCGTCTCCGTCGAAGTCGGAGATCGTGACCAACGACCACGGGCCCAGGCCCGACTTCGCCGCGTCGATCACCGAGCCGCTCTCCAGCGGACCCGGCACCACGTAGTACACGTGGTCGGTGCCATCCACCAACCGGGTCACCGCCAGGTCCGGCACCCCGTCGCCGGTGGCCTCTCCCACCCGTACGAGGTGCGCGTCCACCAACACCACGTCCGCGTCCCGCGGCAACACCCGCTCCCGCACCAGCGGCCCGAACACCACCAGCGTGTCCACCGTGCCCCCTGGGCCTGCCGCCTGCCACACCATGTCCACCAGACCGTCGCCGTTCAGGTCCCCGTGCACCATCCCGTCGAAGTCGGAGCTCGACCAACCCGGCTCCAGCGTCCACAGCGGGGCGATCGTGCGCACGTCCACGCAGCTCGGGTCTCCCTCACACGGGTCCTCGGGCACGGGTTCGGTGTCGGACGTAGTCACCGACGTGGTCACCCCCAGCAGGTCCCCCGCGTCGGGGCGGTCCACCGCCGGGACGATCGGCGGGTACGGGTCGGCGCACGCAGACAACACCAGCGCGATCGATCCCACTCCGCACCTCCTGGTTCGAGTGTACCCGACCCGCGAGGCGGTTGCAAAAAAAACAAACTGCCGCGGCGGCGCGCGCGATCCCGGGCGCCGCCGCGGCTCAGGTCGCCGCGATCCGCAGGTGCGCGAGCTCGGCCCACGCTGTGAGGACCGCGCGCTCTTCGGCGGTCAACGCCCGGTTCGCTGGCCCCTTCGCCTGGACCACCGCGCCCGCTCCGACCGCCACCTCGATCGTGGCCTGGCGCACCCCCGCTTTGCGCAAACTGAACACCGCCACCTTCCGCCGCGCGACCAGCCGGTGGTACATCCCCACGCAGTGCCGCATCGCCGCGCCCTCGTCGAACAGGTCGCGCCGGCAGGCCACCTGGACCACCGACCACTCCCCCTCGACGTACGGCGGGACCCCGAGGTCCGGCAGCGCGTCGTCGACGATCGCCCGGCCCTTGCGCCAGGTCGCCACGTGCGGCGCCACGCTGTCGGCGGTGCGCCCCTCGAGCGACCAACCGGGGTTCACCCGACGCTGGTCGAGCGCCCACCCGAGCAGGTCGTCGAGCGCGCCCGGGCTCGCGTGGTGCAGCGCCGGCCGGCGGCACAGCCACCCGATGGCCTCCTGCAGGAACGGCTCGCCGGTGCGCGGATCGGGACCGTGCAGGTCGCCGAGCCGGGTCGCGAGCAGCCGTGCCAGCAGGTCGCGCGGCCCGTCCAGCGCCTCGACCTGGGCGCGCCGCAGCGCGGAGATCGGGGTGTGGTCGGCGGTCGCCTCGAGCAGCAGGTGGACCATCTTGCGGGTCAGCGGGGTCGGGAACCGCTCGGTGCCGACCAACGCCCGCACCGAGCCGCCGCGGCCGACCTCGGCCAACACCTCGACCGCCCACCGGTCCTCGAGCGGGACCCGCGCGACCGCCAGCGGCTCCACGTCGAGCGCCCGCAGCAAGAACGGCGGCACCGGGTACCGCGCGAACAGGTGCAGCACCACCGCGTCGCGCTTGCGCCGGAACGACCCGCGCGGCATCCGCAGCGAGTCGATCGGCCGCGCCCACGCCGGCAGGGACACCAGCAGCAGCCACGGCAGCCACGACGGCGAGACGAGCGACGGCAGCGGCCCGGACAGCGCCTTGCACAGGCGGTGGACCTTGTCGGTGGTGTCCTTGTCGACGTTGGCGAGCTGCAGCAGCTGCGACACGCTCGGCCAGTTGCGGGTGTACGCCGCCAAGGCCGGAGGACCGGCGCGACGGACGCGGGTCACCGCGGCGTGTACGCGCTGCTGCGCGAGCCGGCGGGCGTGCCGACGGCGCTTCGCCTCGGCCTTCAGGGCCTCCGCGTGCAGACGCAGCTCGCGGTGGAGCTTCTGACGGTTCTTTCGCATGGTTCACCGTGGACGTGCGACCCCTCGGCGCGCGTGGCGCCGCAGGACCGCGGCTGAGGGAGGGGGGGCGCTCACGAGCCCCCGGTCGGTCAGCGTCGGACGGTGCGACCTCTGGGAGAGGAAGGTCCGACGCGCGTCGTCGTGTCACTCGCGCCATCGCGCGGTTGTACGGGTCGTGCGGTCATCGGACCTCGAGCAGCGCCCACCACGGGCGCACCGATCGCGTACGCCGCCCGCCGGACCCTGTCAACCACGGCCGTGACATTTCGTGACGGTCCGTCGTCCAAACAAGTTGACAGTCGATTCATGTTTCAGATACTCCACTACGTCTCGCGCCGGGCTGGCTCGGCACGCGCAACATTCGAGGGAGGGACAGATGCTTCGCTTTGCGTGGATCGGGCTGATCGCGATGGGCTGCCGGGCCGACGACGTCGACAAGAGCGGGACCGACAGCGGCTCGGACACCGGCTCGACGGTCGACACCGTCACCGACACCCAGACCGACACCCAGACGGACACCCAGACCGACACCGGCACCCCCGCCGACCCCGCCGACGCACTGCTCGGCGCGTGGTTGTCCACCGGAGACGACGTGTCCACGGTGTTCGGCCTGTTCAACATCGTGCAGATCGACGCGAGCTTCGCCGACGACGGCACCTACGTGGTGACCTCGCTCGACGCCGACGGCGCCGCGGTCGAGTACACCGGCACCTACGTGGTGGACGTGACCACCACCCCGGCCGGCATCCAGCTCGAGCAGGCCACGCCGTCGGTCGCCACCGCGGTGGGGATCTGGCAGGTCGAGTCCGACGTGCTCACGTACGAGGTCGTGCAGACGGTGCCGGACTTCGGGTTCTCGCCGCCCACCGCCGCCACGGGCTTCGGCACGTCGGCCGGCCCCGGGCTGAACCCGAACGACAACGTCCAGGTCTTCCGGCGCCCGTGACCGCGGTGCTCACCCTGGCCCTGCCCGCGCTCGCCCAGGACGCCGGCGCCCCGCCCGAGGCGCGCACCTCCGACGTTGCCGTCGGTGTTCGCCCGAACGATCGGCCCGGCAACGGCCTGTCGTTCCTCGGGGTGGTGCAGTCGAAGGTGGTCGCGACCAACGTGACCAGCACCAACCCGTTCCTCGACGGGCAGGTGGTCGGGGTGCTCGGGGGCACCAACGACCTGACCACCGGCGACCAGACCTCGGTGTACGCCGAGCAGCGCCTCGGCACGTTCTTCGGGTTCGCGCCGCCGATCCTCGACGGGAGCGCCACGCTGAACGCTGCGTTCGAGGTCGACTTCGGCTGGGGTGACCGCTCGTACGGGCTCGGGGGCAACACCGGGGGCGGGGCCGGCGCGCTCGTCGCCACCGGCGCGGTCGGGTGGGACCCGGTCCCGAACCGGGTCACCGCCACGGTCGGCGGTGGGTGGGGCTCGTCGGG
>JBEBJC010000768.1:0-4423 GCA_040080105.1 Myxococcota bacterium | reverse complement strand
CCCCGCACGCCCCGGCCCCGGCCCGCGCTCGCCCGCGCCCCGCGCGGGTCGCCGGGTCGGCCGGATCACGGGCCCGGTACGCCGCGACCGCGAGCCAGTACCGCTCCGACCGGACCCACCCGTCGACCGGGTCCGCCGCGAGCGCGGCCGCCGCGAGGATCACGGCGCGTACAGGTCGGCGATCCACCGCACCCGGCCGATGGCGCGCTCCGGGGTGGTGGCGGCCCGCCACCGCTCGACCCCGTCCGCGTCGATCTCGTTCAGCTCGCCCAGGGTGGACCACGCGCCGAGCAGGTGCCCGTCCGGCAGGCGACGCGCGTCGCCCAGGATCGGCACGCTCCGCCCGAGTGGATCGGCGAACCGGCGGACCTCCTCGACCGTGTGGGCCTCGGCGTCCCACGCCAGCTCGACCAGTGAGGCGACCGGCGGATCGTGGTGCACGCCGTTGTCGAACATCACCATCCCGCCGTCCCACGCGTCGGACAAGAAGCCGTGCGAGGTGAGCGTGTCGGTGGGGGAGGTCCACAGCGGCTCCCCCTGCGGGCCCGAGAAGTCGGACCACGGCCCACCGAGCCGCCACACGATGTCGCCGGTGGCGCGGTCCACCAAGAGCGTGGTGTCGAACCACCGCACGTGCACCAGCAGCGCGTCGAGCGGGGGGACCGCCACGAGCGAGCTCACCTCGCCGAGCTCGTACACCACCTCGAGGTCTCCGATCGCGTGCGGCGTCAGCGGGTGGTCACACGGCGCGGTGTAGCTCCCGCCCCAGAAGCTGTCGTACAGCCGCACCAACGGCTCGGGCGCGGGCGGTCCGTCGATCGGCGCCTCGAACAGCGCGTCGCCGTTGATCCACACGCCCGCGCCGAGGGGGAGGAGGTCCCGCCCGACCCACGCGAGCACCCCCGGCTCGATCTCGGACGCCGCGTCTTGGGCGTCGGCCCGGTCGACCGTCACGATCTCGGTGCCGTCGAGGCGCGCGCGGTGGATCCGCGACCCGGTCGCGCCCGGGTCGACCGCGTCCCACCCGACGGTGCCGGGGGTCGCCCCGACCCAGGTGGTGGTGGTCAGCCGCCCCGGCTCGTGCCGCCACCACCACACGGGCTCCCCCGCGCCGTTCCAGATCACCACCCACCCCTCGGTGGGCTCGGACAGGTCGTTCGCGGTCGAGCCGAGCACGAACCCCGCCGGCGCGAGGGCCTCCGGATCGGCGCGCTGCACCAGGAGCCGCGGCACCGACGGGGGCGCCAGCGGGACCTCGAGCGTGTGCTCCGCGCTCTCCCACCGCTGCCCGCCGCGCTCGCTCACCACCCGCCACCGGTAGCTCACCCCCGACGCGAGGCCGAGCACCGCGATCGAGTGCGCGTCGGTGGGAGGAGTCGCCAGATCGAGCGCGTCGCCCCGGCCGTACTCGACCCACGACCGCGCGCCTTCGGGGGGGGCGAACGACACCGTCGCCACCGACGGGATCAGCGCCGACCACCCTTGCGACGCCCACAGCTGCGCGTGCTCGGCCGGCCCGTCCGGGCGGCACGCCGCCGCCAGCCCCCAAAAGATCACTCCGCACCCCAATTCACGGCGCATCGCCGCCCCGTGCCGGATCGAATAACAGGCGGAGCCGACGAGGGGAACCATGCGATACAAGTGGGCGGGTGTGGGCGATCTGAACGCGTTCTTCGGGCTGATGCTCGACAACGTGGCGAACCTCGTGCTGCTGGCCGGGATCCTGGTGCACGTGTTCGAGTTCCCCACCGACATCGTGTACGGGCGGATGTTCCCCGGGACCGCGCTCGGCGTGGCGTTCGGCGACATCGTGTACACCTGGCTCGCGTTCCGGCTCGCGCGCAAGACCGGGCGGGACGACGTGACCGCGATGCCGCTCGGGCTCGACTCCCCCTCGACGATCGGGATGGCGTTCGCGGTGTTGGGCCCGGCGTTCGTGGCCGCCAAAGCCCGAGGGCTCGACCCGGACGCCGCCGGGATGCACGCGTGGCACGTCGGCATGGCCACGATGGTCCTGGTGGGGGTGTTCAAGCTGGTGATGTCGTTCGTCGGGCCCACCCTGCAGCGGTGGATCCCGTCGGCGGGCCTGCTCGGCACGTTGGCGGGCATCGGGGTGGCGCTGCTCGGGACCCTGCAGTTCGGGGAGCTGTTGCACGAGCCGGTGGTCGGGTTCGTCGCGCTCGGGGTGTTGTGGTACTCGCTGATCTCGAAGATCCACCTGCCGTGGCGGGCGCCCGAGGTGATGGTGTCGGCCGCCCTCGGGACCGCGCTGTTCTACGGCCTGCGGGCGATCGGCATGGCGCACACCGAGGTCGACCTTTCCGGGGTCGCGTGGGTGGTGGCGGCCCCCCTGCCCTCCCTCGGGTTCGTGTCGGGGATGTCGGAGGCGGTGTTCACCTACCTGCCGGTGGCGGTGCCGTTCGCCGTGCTCACCGTGGTGGGCGGGATCAACGTCACCGAGAGCGCCCGCCTCGGCGGCGACGACTACGACACCCGCGAGATCCTGCTGACCGAGGCGTTCGCGACCCTGGTGGCGGGCGTGTTCGGCGGCGTGGCGCAGTCCACCCCGTACATCGGCCAGCCCGCGTACAAGGCGATGGGAGGACGCGCGGCGTACACGCTGATGACCGGCCTGTTCGTGGGGTTGGGGGGGATCCTCGGGTTCATCCCGTTCCTCGCGCAGGTGCTGCCGAAGGCGGCGCTGGTACCGATCCTGCTGTTCGTCGGTGTCGACATCCTCGAGCAGGCGTACCACGCGACCCCCCGCAAGCACGCGATGGCCGTGTCGTTCGCGATGTTCCCCAACGTGGCCCAGCTGGTACTGATCGTGTTGTCACAAGCGAACGGAGCGCTGATGGGTGCGGCGCTCGACCCGGTGGCCGCGGCGGCCGCCGCGAAGGTGGCGCCCGACTTCGCCGTCACCGCCGGAGTGTTCGTGATGCTCGCGCACGGGTTCATCCTCACCGGGATGTTGTGGGGCGGGGTGCTGGCGTTCCTCGCCGACCGGCGCGCGATGCCGGCGGTGGCGCTGCTGGTGGTGGCCGCGGGGCTCACGCTGTTCGGGGTGATCCACTCGGTCCAGCCCGACGGTGGCGTGTACTTCCCGTGGTCGGTGCCGAGTCGGCTCCCGCTCGAGTGGGCGGCGGGCTACCTGCTGGTCGCGGCGATGATCGCGGCGCTGTCGACCACGCGCGAGTTCCACCAGGCGGCGGCTCACCCGTGAGGGACCACGGGGATTACTCCGGCGCGCGCGCCCGGCCCGAACGGGTTAGCTCGCGCTCCGCAGGAACTAGGACCGGTCCTCGGACTCCGTCCAAACTCTGACACGTGCTGTCGCGCGATTCGTCGAATCGGGCGGGGGTGCGGTACGTCAGCGACAGCACCCAGAGGCGCCCTTGTCATCTGTCCTCCGATCGGTCGGCCTCCCTGTCCGGCGCGCGTGGTTCGCGCTGGGCCTGCTCACCGTCGGCGCCCCTGCGTGGGCCGAGCGCCCGGTGCGCGAGGTGTCGGAGTCGCTGCCCGTCCCCGAGGGGATGGACCCGCTGGTCGCCCTGGCGGCGGTCGAGCACATCCCCGCGATCTTCGAGCTGTACCAGCCGATCATCCCGTGGGTCCCAGGGGTGAGCATCGACCTCGAGAAGCAGGTCGTGTCGGCGTCCGCGCCGTGTGTGCTCGAGCTCCCGGTCCGCGGCTCGGCGGTGGGCACCTCGATCGCCGAGACCGCGCGGGTCACCGCGACCTCGGAGCCCGCTCGGTGTGGCCCCGGCGGCACCGAGCCCGGTCGGAAGATCACCCTCGACTTCGAGGACTCGACCTACAACATCGAGCGCCGCATCGACCGGATCGAGATCACCGCCTGCTTGACCACCGGGTCGGACGGCTCGAACCGGGTGTCGGCGGTCGGCCGGATGTACGCGGGGTACAAGCCCGAAGACCCGCGGTTCAACCCCGTGAGTGAGGCGATCGGCACCAAGGCCCTGCAGACCGCGTTCATCAAGCAGGTCTCGGCGGTGCTGGTCGCCGTGCAGCAGCACTGGACCCAGGTCGCCGCGACGCCTACTGCTGGAACCGGCGGTACAGGAAGCTGAGCAGCGCCAACCCCACGGTGATCCCCGGGACCACCACCACCGACAGCAAGCACCACAGGCTCTGGCCCACGATGCTGAGCGTCAGCTTCTCGCCGGCGGGCGGCCGCTCGCCGATCTGATCTTCTTCGGCCGCGAGCCACGCGATCGAGTTGAGGAACAGGTCGCGGTTGTTGCCCCAGTCGAGGTACTGGTTCGCCGCGAAGTCGGAGTCGCCGATCACCACGATCCGCGCTCCGCCCTTGGGGGAGAAGTCCGCCGGGACCGCGCGGCCGAGGTCACCCTGGACGTCGGGGGAGCCGGCCGGCGTGGGCGGGGCGCCGGGCTCGGCCCCGTCC
>JBEBJC010000767.1:0-4424 GCA_040080105.1 Myxococcota bacterium | reverse complement strand
GGGGTGAGGGGCTCCACACAGGCTCTAACCGGCCCCCTCTCCCCTCTGGGGAGAGGGATGGGGTGAGGGGCTTCGCCCCAGGGAATTGTCGGTCCTCGGACTCCGTCCTGCGGAATTCGTGTAGAATATCGGGCTTCAGGGGAGGGCAGATGGCAAGGAGCTGGGGGGTCGCCGCGGTGGTGCTCAGCGGGTGTTCGATCGAGAACACCATCTTGCCGGGGCACGCCACCGACGTGTTCTACCAAGAGGTCGTCGACCAGGTCGACATCCTGTTCGTGGTCGACAACTCGGCCTCGATGGCCGAGGAGCAGGAGGCGCTGGCGAGCGGGTTCGGCTCGTTCATCGGCGAGCTCGAGACCGCGAACAGCAACTTCCACGTGGGCGTGGTGTCGACGTCGCAGGACACGACCGACCCCGAGCGCGGCCAGCTCCTCGGGGATCCGCCGTACCTCACCGCCGAGGTGCCCGACTACGTCACCGAGTTCCAAGATCGCGTGTCGATGGGCGTGGGCGGCTCGGACAAGGAGAAGGGGCTCGAGGCGGCGGCGGTCGCGGTCTCCCCCGAGCTCGCGATCGGGTACAACCAGGGGTTCCTGCGCGCCGACGCGAACCTGCTGATCGTGATGGTGAGCGACGAGGAGGACTGCAGCGACGACGGGCGGCTCGACGGGCAAGACGCCTCCTCCTGTTACGCCGAGCGCGGCGCGCTGGTGCCGGTGTCGCACATGGTGGCGCGGATCGCCGACGCGAAGGCGAACGGCGAGCTCGTGCAGATCGCGTCGATCGTGGGCCCGTACGACAGCTCGTGCCCCGACGCGTACCCCGGCACCCGCTACGTGGAGGCGGCGCTGCAGACGGGCGGTCTGCTCGGGCGGATCTGTGACCAGGACTGGTCGAACGTGCTGTACGACGTGGGGTTGAACGCGGTCGGGATCCTCGACCGGTTCAAGCTCACGAACGCGGCGGACATGGCGTCGCTGGTGGTCACCGTCGACGGGCAGCCGGTGCCGAACAGCGAGGTCGACGGGTGGACCTACGACTGGCAGTACTGGCTGATCCTGTTCCACGGGGCGGCGGTGCCGGCCCGCGGCTCGGAGATCGTGGTCGAGTACGACATCGCCCCGTCCGCCGGCGCGCCGCTCGAGTAGCGGCCTCGGGCCCCCCCGATGCGGGGGGGGCAGAACCTCAGAACCGCATCGAGAAGTTCGCCATCAGCGACCGCCCCTGCTGCGGCATCGTCAGCAGGGCGAACGTGTCACCCGCGGGCTGCGCGTACCCCATGTTGAACAGGTTGTACACGCCGACCGCGTAGTCGAACCCGCGCTCGGGGACCGACCCCGACAGCACCGCGTCGGCGACCACCGCGATCGGGGTCGAGCGGTGGTCGACCAGCGAGATCCGGCGCGGGGCCTCGAGCGCCGCCCGGAACGCGACCCGCGCCGACGGGGCCGAGATCGGCACGATCGTCTTCAGGCCCGCGCTGTTCTGCGGCACGTTCGGCACGAGCTCTCCCGCATACACCCCGTCGACGTACCGCGAGTCGAGGAAGCTGTAGAACCCCGACAACATCCACCCGCCCTGGAACGTTCGCCGGAGCTCGGCGTCGGCGCCGAGGATCCGGATCGGGGCGTCGGAGTTCTGGTAGGTGACCGCCCCGGGGACGTACGGCGTCTGCGCGCCGACCGGAACCCCCACGCCGGCCGCGCCGACGGTCTCGACCAGCGACTGCGCGAGCGCGCCGTGACCCGCGACCAGCAGGCTCCACGCCTCGTCGAACGAGTGGGTGTACTCGCCCTCGCCCTGCCACACCGTCTCGGGGGCGAGCACGTCGGGGGCGGCCTGGAACGGCGAGTCGTACGCGACCTCGTACGCCGACGGGCCCCGGAACGCGCGGCCGGCCATCAGCTTGACCACGTCGGCGTCGGTGGGCAGCAGCACCAGCGCGAGGCGCGGCGAGAACGCGAGCGACTCGGTGAGCCCCCAGTAGTCGAGCCGCCCGCCGGCGGTGAGGCGGACCTGCTCGACCGGCACCAGGTCGGCGAGCGCGTACGCGGCGAACACCTGGTACGGCACCGACACGTCCATGTAGGTGTCGACGTACGCGCCGTCCGCGTCGAGGTCGTCACCGGTCATCGCCAACGTGGGGTTGTGCTCGGCCAACCCGCCGGCGGTGAGCCGGAACACGTCGCCCGACTCGACCACGAGCCGCCCCTCGGCGCCGACCGACACCCCGGTGTACAGCTCTTGCTGCGCGAACCCGTCGAACGGCAGGAACCCGTCGTAGTGGTACCGGTTGAAGTACACCCGGGTCAGCAGGCGGGCGGCCTCGGACAGGGCCGGCTCGTACCGCAGCTCCGCCATCGACCGGGTGTCGACCCACACGTGGGACGGGTCGTCGAAGTTCGTGCCGTAGATCCCGGTCGGGATGGTCTGCTGGCGCGAGGTGTGCACCCACTGCACGGTGGCGTCCCCGAGCCACACCCGGCCGGTGGTGGTGCCCGCCTCGAACGCGTCGAACTCGCCGACCCCGAACGGCTGCGCGTCGGGGGTGAGCCCCTTCGGGTCGAGCACCTCGTCGCGCCCCTGGCTCGCCCCGCCCGCGAGTGAGGCGCGGAACCCGACCGCGTCCGACAGGTTGTAGTGCGACTGCACCCGGGCCCGCAGCACGTGGTTGTCGAACGTGCCGACCGAGAACTCGGTGCCGTCCTGCGCCTCCTTCGGCTCGGTCACGAGGTTCACCACGCCCGACACCGCGCCCGTGCCGTACAGCACCGAGCCCGGGCCGCGCACGACCTCGATCCGCTCGACCCCGCCGAGGTCGACGCGCCCGTCGTACCCGAGGTACCCCTGCACGAGCACGTTGTCGTTGAGCGGCGCGCCGTCCTGCAGCAGCAGCAGCCGCACGTTGTAGTCGTTCGGCGCGCCCAGGCCGCGGACCGCCGCGTTGCCGTAGATCGAGTCGTAGCCGAGCGCGAACCCGCGCACGCCCCGGAGCGCCTCGTAGATCGTCGGGTACGCGAACGCCCGCAGCTCCTCCGCGCCGATCACGGTCACCGATGACGGGGCGAGCTCGATCCGCTCGGCGCGGCGCGACACCGCGGTCACCTCGTCGAGCGGCAGCAGCTCGAGGTCGTCGAGCACGACCTGCCGATCGGTCTCGACCAGCACCCGGCGCTCCACCACCTCGTACCCCGGGCGCGACACCCGCACGGTCCGCTCGCCCACCGCCACCGCCTGTACGACCGTCGGGGTGAACCCCACCGCCTCGCCGTCGACCTCGATCAACGCCCCGCGCTCGCTCGCGTCCACCACGACCGAGCCCGTGTTCGGGGTGAGCTCGACCAGCGTGGTGAGGGCCTGATCGGCGACGACCTCGAGCTGCCGGACCGCGTCGCGGTACCCTTCCTTGCGGAAGTACAGCAGCCAGTTGCCCGGCGCGAGCTTCGCCTCACACGGCGCTTCGCAAACGAGCGGCCCCTCGGGCGCGCCCTGGTGCACCTCGGTGCCCTCCGGCGCGTGTACGGTCACCGTTCCCACGATCTGGCGCAGGGTGGCGGTGAGCGGCACCTTCTTGCCGCGCTCGCCGAGGACCTTCTCCTGGACCTGGTCCTCGTAGCCGGCCTTCTCGAAGATGAACGTCCTCGCCTCGTCGGTCCGGTCGAGGCCGATGCTCAGCGGCGTGACCCCGACCGCGCCGAGGTCCTTGCGGTCGATGTACACCGAGGTGCCGGGCGGGTCGGTGGTGATGTCGAACACCACGATCCGCGGCAGGATCTGGTCGATCTCCTGCTGCGCGACCACCTGCTTCGCCGCGGGCAGGCCGTCGGCGGCGAGGCTGAACCAGCGGTACGCCTCGGCGTTTCGCCCGACCTTCGCGTAGCACCGGGCGATGTTGAACGCGACCGACGCGTTGGGCGCGAGGCGGTTCGACGTGAGGAAGTACGCGAGGGCCCGCTGGTAGTCCGCGGCGTTGTACGCGTCGCGCCCGAGGCCGAACGTGATCTCGGCCTCTTCTGCGTCGCCGCTCGCGTACGCCGGGAGCCCCCACACGAACGACAACAGGACGAGCACCGACATGTTCGCGACTCCAACCGGCTGCGGTCCGCGGACTATACCGAACGCCGCCGACAGGGGAACGGGTCGACGAACGACCGCGATCGGCGGACCGTTTCCGACCGGAGCCGGCCGCCGGCGGGCGGCGCGGCGCGCGCACTCACGGCGATCGAGCCCACCGACCGTCGCGAAGCACCAGCTCCTGGGTCGGGAAGAACCGCTCGTCGGGCTCGACCGTGACCACCGACCGCTCGCCCCGCCGGTCCTCGAGCACCAGCCGGACCGAGCCGCCGTCGCGCCCGCGCACCGCCGCCAGGAACGCGTCGAGGTCGGGCGTGTCCACCCCGTCCACGCTCACGATCGACCGCTGG
>JBEBJC010000766.1:0-4427 GCA_040080105.1 Myxococcota bacterium | reverse complement strand
CCTCTCCCCCGCAGCGGGGGAGAGGGCCGGGGTGAGGGGGAGTACCCGGGATCAGTTGACCGGGAAGCCCAGCGCTGCGGTCCACGCGGTCCAGTCGTCGCCGGCCGCCATGCCGCCGCGGAAGGTCACCGCGTCGAACCACGGGTCGGCCGGGGTCGTGCCGCCGGTCTCGGCCAGCGCGCCCGCCGCCGGGGCGTAGTTCGGCGCCGCCTCGTTCAGCGGGTCGACCAGGCCGGGGTCGCCGACCACGTTGTTCGGGCCGCCGGTCACGAACGCTTCCACGTCCGCGTCGACCACCTCACCCGCCGAGTCGTTCGACTCGTACAGCTTCGCGCAGTCGACGATCGCGTTCGCCATCACCAGGTCGCCGCTCGCCACCTGGTCGAGCGTCGCCGCCTGCGACATCGCCACACACGCGTCGTTCCACTGGGTCAGCACCACGTTCCACAGCTCACCGGCGGTGCCCTCGCGGATCAGCGCGCCGTAGTCGGACGAGCTCGACGCTGGGCTGCCGATCATCGTCACGTTCGACAGGATCGGGTTCGACCGCGGCTCGGCGTCCACCGACTCGGCGTTGTTGTCCGCCTCGATGCCGTTGTCGCCGTTGTCGGCCCACTGCTGGCCGACCACGTACTGCACCCGGCCGCTCCAGCCTTGGGTCCAGTCGAGGTTGTCGTCGCCGATGCCGGTGGTGAGGATGTACTTGGCGTCGACGGTGCCGCCGAAGAACTCGATCCCGTCGTCGGCGTTCAGGTGCACGTGCAGGTGGTCGACCTGGGTGCCGTTGCCCACGCCCTGGAACGCGATGCCGTTCAGCTCGTTGTCGGGGCTGATCAGCGTGCCGGCGAACTCGACCCGCACGTAGGACAGCACGCCCGAGTCGTCGGCCGGGTCGGCGCCGCCGTAGGTCCCGGTGCCGCCCTCACCGGCCGCCTCACACACCACGCCGGCGTCGCAGCCGTTGATCGGGGCGTTGCCGTTGAGGATCAGCCCGCCCCAGTCGCCGCGGGCGCGCGAGCCGGCCAGCTTCGACGAGGTGAACAGGATCGGCTCGGACTCGGTGCCGGCCGCGATCAGGCGCGACCCGCGGGTCACGACCAGCATCCCGCGGGTGCCGGCCTCGCCGTAGATCGTGGTGCCGGGCTCGATGGTCAGCACCGCGGTGTCGGAGTTGTCGACGCCGACGAACACGCCGCCGTGCAGCACCCAGTCGGTGTCGGCGGTCAGCGTCGCGTCGTCGACGATCACGCCGCCGAGGAAGCACACCGGCTTCGGACCGGTGTAGTCACAGTCGTCGCTCACGGTGATCGTGTTGGTCACGGTCACGGTGTTGGTCACGGTGTTCGTGACGGTGTTCGTCACCGTGTTGGTGTTGGTGTTGGTGTTGGTGTTGGTGACCGTGTTGGTCTGGGGGACAGTGACCGTCTTGGTCTCTCCCGTGCAGGCCACCAGCGCGATCAAGCCGAACGATACCATGCTGCGCATCTGTCCTCCTAGGGTTCCAGTCGGAGGCGAACGTATCGGCCGACTGTGTCGCGGAGGCCAGCTATCGGCAACGACTGTGCCGCAATCCGCCCCGGTTGGCGTCGGTTCGGTTCACGGGCGCCACTCGACCGACAACAACACGCTGCGACCGAGCCGCCCGCCGCGCACGATCGCGTCACCCTGGCGGATCCGAGCCACCGGGTCGAGCAGGTTCCGGCCGCGCAGCCGCACGTACAGGTCGCGCGGGAGACCCTGCTGGAGCAACACGTCGAGGGTGGGGACGGGGTCCTCCACGCTGTCCGGCACGCCGAGCGCGCCCACCTCCACGATCCGCGGCCCCTGCACGTTGAACGACACGGTCGCGATCAACTTCGACTCGGCGTCGTCGTACCCGACCTGCGCGTTGAGCACCCATGGGGACTGGCCTTGGAGCGGTCGGTCGTCGTTGGTCTGGACGCCCTGCCCCTCCGGCAGCACGATGCGCGAGCGGATCAGCGAGCCGTTGGCCGACACGTACATCCGGTCGAGCAGCCCGAGCCCGGTCCCGAACAGCGTCTTGCGAAGGTCGGCCTCGATCCCCACGTTGGTCGCGCCGTCGGCGTTCGCCCAGGTGGTGCCGAGCTGCGCCGACGGGACCACCACCGTCTCGATCGGGTCGGTGAACCCCTTGTAGAACGCGCCGAGCGACACGGTCTCTCCCTGGCGCGGGTACCACTCCCACCGGAAGTCGACGTGGTCGATCAGCGCCCGGGTCAGGTCCGGGTTGCCGACCACCTCGCGCCCGCCGGTGACCTCGTTGAACGAGATCGGAGACAGCTCGCGGAAGTCGGGGCGCGACACGGTGCGGGACCAGCCGAACCGGACCTGCATCGCGTCGTCGTTCGGGTCCTCGGGCGGGGCGAGCAACGACTGGGTGACGGTGACCGACGGCAGCACGTCGGTGTTCTCGAGCCGCGCGGTGGTCTCGGTCGGATCGGGCGCGAACAGCTGGAACGTGGTCACCTGCTGCGCGCTCCGCTCGACCCGCACCCCCGCCAGCAGCGACAGGTCGCGCAGCCCCCACACCGAGTGGGCGACCACGTCGAACGGGAAGTCGGCCAGCGCGTACGCGGCGTCGATCTGCTGGCCCGCGTCGTAGCTGTCCGACTGCCGGGTCACCTCCTTCGGCAGGTACCCGTCGACCCCGATGTGGTCGGCCCCGAACAGCTCCTCCGGGGGCAACAGCGCGGTGGCGTCGTCGATGGCGCCCCGCTCGAAGAACGAGAACCGACGCGTGTCCGCGCCGCGGCTGCGGCGGACGGCCTGCGCGCCCACGGCGAGCCGGCCCCCGCGCTGGTCCGACCCGAGCGGCACCGACAGGTCGAGCCGGAGGTCGTGGTTGGTGTCCGCGAGCTCGGAGTACAGGACGTTGTTCCCCTCGGGCCGATCCGAGATGAAGTACTCGCCCGTGTCCTGCTCGAGGTCGTACCGGAACTCGCGCAGGTCGGGCTGGTCGCGGGTCGCGGCCGACAGCGCGTACCGCCACTGCACCCCGAGCTCGGCGAGCGCCGGGAACACGTGCTCCCCGCGCAGCTGCTGGAACAGGAGCTGGCGCTCGACCCACTCGAGCCGGGTGACCCGGAGCTCCCCCCCGAGGTCCTTGTTGAACCCTTGGTAGTTGCGGGCGGTGTACGTCGAGCTGCGCGACAGGAACACCGTGTAGTACAGCCCGTGGTGCTCGGTGAGCTCGACCCCGAGGTTGCCGATCGCCCCGAGCAGGATCTGGTTCTCGAGGTCCTCGAACTCGTACGCGTTCGCGAGCACCAGCCCGGCGTCGGAGTTCGCGAACCAGCTCTGCGCGTAGGTGTCGACCGACCACAGGTTCTGGTACGTCAGCCCGGCGAACACGCCGACCCTCGCCCCGCCGAGGTCCAGCCGCCGCCCGAACCCGAGCTGCACCCCGAGGTCGGGCGGGACCGTGGTGGGGTCGACCGCCCACCGGCTCGGGTCGATCGACTCGCCGATCGTCTCGAGCTCCTCCGGGGTGAGCCCGTCGGTGAACCGATCCTCCTCCACCAGCTGCCCGTTGCGGGTCGCGGCGTCGAGCGGCCCGGGCAACGCGCGCCCGCCGGTGCCGAACCCGAGCCAGTCGGTAGGGCTGCGGTACCCGGTGTCGGCGGTGGTGAACGTGCTCTGGCCCGAGTAGCCCGCGGTCAGCGTGACCTGGTTGTACGGCCGCTCGGGGATCCCGCGGGTCTTCAGCACCACGGTCCCACCGCCGAACTCGGCCGGCAGGTCGGGCGACCACGTCTTGTAGATGGTGACCGACTCGAGCAGCCCGGTCGGGAACAGGTCGAGCGGCACCACCCGCCGCTCGGGCTCGGGCGACGGCAGGCTCGACAGGTTGAGCAGCGTGTTCGAGTACCGGTCCCCGAGCCCGCGCACGTACACGAACCGGCCGTCGACCACCGTGAGGCCGGTGACCCGCGCCAGCGCGCTGGTCGCGCTGGAGTCGCCGGACTTGGTCATCTGCTCGGCGCCGATCACCTCGGTCACCGAGGCCGAGTCGCGCTTCTCGGTGATCGACGCGTTCACCCCGCCGATCACCTCCGGCGCGTACACCATCACCACGTAGTCGTCGGGGGAGTCGGACTGCAGCCGGATCTCGACCGCGGTGCGGCTGCCGGGGGCGACCGTGACCAACAGGTCGCCGGGGGCGAACACCCCGGGCTGGTCGAGCGCGACCGCGTAGTCGCCCGCGGGCACCTCGACCACGAACTCCCCGTCGGCGTCGGTGGTCACCGAGACCGGGCCGAGCGAGAACGTCAGCCCGGGGTACGGCAGGCCGCCCGGATCGAGCACCCGGCCGACCGCGATGCCGGTGGTCGGGACCGGCGCTTCGACCGGGGCCTCGACCGGGACCGGAGCCGGAGCCTCGGCGGGAGCTTCGGCTGGGGGTGGCT
>JBEBJC010000765.1:0-4430 GCA_040080105.1 Myxococcota bacterium | reverse complement strand
GCGGGCGCCTGTGCGTCGGCGGGGCGGACCCACGGGTGGTCGATCCGGTGTCGGGCGGGACGGTCCACCCGCTCGGCGGGCAGTGGGGCGGGGTGGTCGCCGCAGCGTGGTCGCCCGACGGCACGCGGCTCGCCACCGCCGGGGCCGACGCGACGCTGCTCGTGTGGGACACCCGCAGCTGGGAGGTCGAGCGGGTGATCGAGGGCGCCGGCGGGCGCGCGCTGGCGTTCTCGCCCGACGGGGGGCGGCTCGTGTCCGCGTCGTGGGACGGGGCGGTGGTGGCGGAGGTCTCGACCGGGGAGGTGGTCGACCGGCTCGCGTTCGCCGGGCTCCTGTCGGGGCTCGCGTGGTCCGAGCGGGGGATCGCGCTGGTCGACCGCACCGGGAACCTCGCGCTGTGGGCGCCGTAGACACCAGTCGGAACGAGGATGGATCCGCGTGCGCTCGGCCGGCGGGTACCGAGGACTGCGGAGGGCGAATGGAGATCGAAGCGCTGAACCTCGACGAGGTGGACCTGTCCGTGCTGGAAGTGAGGCTCGAGCTGTCCAGCGTCGGCACCTGCCCGGCCAACAACGGAACGTGCCCGACCAACGACACCACGTGTACGCCGAACACCGTCTGCACGCTGTGCGAGGTTCACTGCATGTGCTTCGACAACACCTGGTACTGATCCGCTACCGCAGCCGGAATCCCACGGTCAGGGTGAGGAAGTGGAGCCAGTTCTCGGTGTACCCGTCGCCGGTGCCGTCGACCGACCCGGTGCCCGACGCGCCGCCGCCCAGGTACCGCAGCCCGAGCCACGCCGACGTCGGCGGGGCGAGCTCCAGCCCGCCGCGCAGCTGGATGTCCGCGATCGCGCCGACCACGTCGACGTCCCGGCCGTTCAGGTACTTGATCGGCGCGTAGAACCCGTCGACCTCGGCCTCGAGGAACGTGCCCGCGTCGAACCGCCGCCGCACCTCCAGCTCGAGCAGCGGCACCGGGCCGATGTCCCGGTTCGTCTCCGACCGGGAGCCGTCCACGCTGGTGAACGCGATCGTCGCGTTGCGGATCTGCAGCCCGAGCCCGAGCGACAGCTCGGTGGTGTCGGTGTCGATCACCCGGTACCCCCACGAGCCGCGCCAGAACGAGAACCCGTAACGCAGGTCGATCGGGGCGCCCGCGGGGAACGACACCGCGTCGACCTGCAGCGGGCGGTCGAGCACCACGGTGGTCCGCAGGTCGAGCGGCTGCCACACCCCGGTGAACGTGTGCTTGCGCCACCGCACCGCGGCGGTCGGGCGGAACAGCGGGAACAGGTTGTCCTGCCCTCCGTCGCGCACGTAGTCGAGCTCGTCGCCGGCGTTCGAGAACTGGACCGTGTGGGCCACGGGGGCGAGGAACCCGACCTCGGCGTTCAGCTCGACCTCGTACGGGCGGGCCGGGTCGTTCAGCGTCTGCGCGTGCGCGATCGCGGTCCACAAGGTCATCGGGCCTCCTGTAGGGGCGGGTATCTTTTTGGTGGGATCGGGGTCCGGAACGAATCTGGACTCACGAGTCAAGAATGTTACGGGCCGGTCGGAGGGGACACCTTGAAGCTGAGCGCGCAAGAGGAGTACGGCCTGCGCTGCCTGATCCAGGTGGCGCGGCGCGCTCCGACCGCCGGGTGCACCCCGGTGGCGATCCGCGAGGTGGCCGAGGCGGAGGGGTTGTCGCTCGACTACGCCGCCAAGCTGCTGCGCGTGTTGCGCCAGGGCGAGCTGCTCGAGAGCGAGCGGGGCGCGTGCGGCGGGTACCGGCTGGCCCGCCCGGCGGCGTCGATCGCGATGACCGAGGTGATGAAGGCGCTCGACACCCCGATGTTCGCGGGCGACTTCTGCGAGTCGCACGCCGGTCAGCGCGACAGCTGCGTACACGCTGGCGGCGGGTGCGCGATGCGCCCGCTGTGGCGCGAGATCGAGGCCGCGGTTTACCAGGTGCTCGCGCGCCGCACGCTCGCCGACCTCCTGGTGGAGTCCGAGCCGGTGCGGATCGCCGCGGCGGGAGGCTAGAGGTGACACAAGAGGTCGAGCAGCTGGTCGAGGACCGGAGCGAGTACCGATACGGCTTCTCGTGGCCGATCGACACCGAGCGCCTGCCTCCGGGCCTCGACGAGTCGGTGGTCCGGTTCATCTCCGCGAAGAAGGAGGAGCCGGACTGGCTGCTCCAGTGGCGGCTGTCGGCGCTGCGCACCTGGCAGTCGATGGAGGAGCCGCACTGGCCGAAGTTCGGCTACGGTCCGCTCGACTACCAGGGCGTGTCGTACTACGCCGCGCCCAAGGTGAAGCCGCAGAGCCTCGACGAGGTCGACCCCGAGATCCTCGCGATGTTCGAGAAGCTCGGGATCCCGCTGCAGGAGCGCGCCGGCCTGGCGGGGGTCGCGGTCGACGCGGTGCTCGACTCGGTGTCGGTCGTGACCACGTTCAAGGCGAAGCTCGCCGAGCTCGGCATCTGGTTCATGAGCTTCGGAGAAGCCGTCAAGCACCACCCCGAGCTGGTGCGGAAGTACCTCGGCTCGGTGGTGCCGGTCACCGACAACTACTTCGCGGCGCTGAACTCGGCGGTGTTCTCGGACGGGTCGTTCGTGTACGTGCCGAAGGGCGTGAAGTGCCCGATGGAGCTGTCGACCTACTTCCGGATCAACGAGGCGAACACGGGGCAGTTCGAGCGCACCCTGATCATCTGCGAGGAAGGGGCCCAGGTCAGCTACCTCGAGGGGTGCACCGCGCCGATGCGGAAGGAGAACCAGCTGCACGCCGCAGTGGTCGAGCTGATCGCGCTCGACGACGCCACCATCAAGTACAGCACCGTGCAGAACTGGTTCCCCGGCGACAAGAACGGGGTCGGCGGGGTGTACAACTTCGTGACCAAGCGCGGCAAGTGCGCCGGCGCGCGGTCGCGGATCAGCTGGACCCAGGTGGAGACCGGCTCGGCGATCACCTGGAAGTACCCGAGCTGCATCCTGCAGGGAGACGACAGCGTGGGCGAGTTCTACTCGGTCGCCCTGTCCAACCACCACCAGTGTGCCGACACCGGCACGAAAATGATCCACGTCGGCAAGAACACCTCGTCGACGATCGTGAGCAAGGGGATCAGCGCCGGCAAGGGCCAGCAGACGTACCGCGGGCTGGTCCAGGTCAACAAGGGCGCGACCGGCGCGCGCAACCACACCCGGTGCGACTCGCTGTTGATCGGGTCCGAGTGCGGCGCGCACACGTTCCCGTACATGGACGTCCGCAACGCGCGGTCCACGGTCGAGCACGAGGCGTCGACCAGCCGGATCGGCGAGGACCAGCTGTTCTACCTGCGCCAGCGCGGGCTGACCGAAGAGAACGCGGTGTCGATGATCGTCAACGGGTTCTGCCGTGACGTGTTCAAGGAATTGCCGATGGAGTTCGCGGTCGAGGCCCGACGGCTCCTGGAAGTGAGCCTCGAGGGAGCGGTGGGCTGATGTTGGAGCTGATCGACCTGCACGCGGAGATCGACGGAAAGCCGATCCTGAAGGGTGTCACGCTCACGGTGCGCCCGGGGGAGGTGCACGCGGTGATGGGACCGAACGCGAGCGGAAAGTCCACCTTGTCGAAGGTGATCACCGGCCACCCGGACTACCGGGTCACCAGCGGCGACCTGCGGCTCGACGGGGAGTCGCTGCTCGAGCTCGCGCCCGAGGAGCGCGCGCACCGCGGGATCTTCCTGTCGTTCCAGCACCCGGTGGAGATCCCGGGAGTGACCACCTCGGTGTTCCTGAAGGCCGCGGTCAACGCGAACCGCAAGGCCCGCGGGCTGCCCGAGCTCGACGCGGCCGCGTTCCTGAAGCTCGCGCGCGACAAGGCGAAGCTGGTGGAGCTCGACAAGGAGCTGATGCACCGCTCGCTGAACGAGGGGTTCTCGGGCGGCGAGAAGAAGCGGAACGAGGTGTTCCAGATGGCGATGCTCGAGCCCCGGTACGCGGTGCTCGACGAGCCGGACAGCGGCCTCGACGTCGACGCGCTGCGGATCGTGGCGAGCGCGGTCAACGCGCTGCGCAGCCCCGAGCGGGGGTTCCTGGTGATCACCCACTACCAGCGCCTGCTCGACCTGTTGCCGGCCGAGCACACCCATGTGTTCATCGACGGTCGGATCGTGCAGTCGGGCGGCCCGGAGCTCGCGCACGAGGTCGAGACGCGGGGGTACCAGTGGGTCCGCGAGGCGACGGCGTGACCCCCGAGCAGGTGGTCGACGCGGCGCGCCGGTGGGACGGCGCGCCGGGGTGGGGGGCGGTCCGCGCGGCGGCGGCGGAGCGGTTCGCGCGGTCCGGGCTCCCGGGCAACCGCGACGAGGCGTGGAAGTACACCCGCGCGGCGGCGCTGCTCGCGCGGTCGGGGGGCGGCGCGGAGCCCGCGCCCGCGCCGTCGGCCGGGGCGGTGGCGTTC
>JBEBJC010000764.1:0-4431 GCA_040080105.1 Myxococcota bacterium | reverse complement strand
CCTCCGGCCCGCCCCACCCGCGCGCAGGCCAGGGGCGAGCACGCCGTCCAGGCCATCGTCGACGACCCGCCGGGGCAGCCGGAACCGGACGGCGTTGTCGCTCACTGCCCACCCTCCGCGCAGCGGAACCCGAGGTAGTCGTACGCCTTCCCCTGCTCGACCGAGGTCTTGGGTGGCCCCCCCGCGTCACACGGGTGCCGGTACGAGCCGCCGTACACCCAAGCGCGGCCCGCCTCGGGGACCGGCACGTACGGATCGGGCTCGGTCCACTCCCACACGTTGCCGAGCAGGTCGAACACGCCCGCTGGGTTCGTGCCGAGCATCCGCCCGCCGACGGGCTCCGCGTCGCCGCGGCTGTTGTGCAGGCCGACCACCGCGTCCGGTCGCCAGTCGTCGCCCCACGGGAACCGCGTCGGCCCGTAGGCGAGCTCCCACTCGATCGACGTGGGCAGCCGCCGGCCGCGCCACCGCGCGTACGCTCGGGCCTGCTCCAGCGTGACCCCGGTGACCGGCCACGTCTCGCGGCCCCGCGGCGGCGTCGACCCCCGCCAGCCGTCCGGCGGGCGCCCGCCGTCGGCGGCGAGGAACAGGCCGAAGTCGTGGTTCGTGACCAGCAGCCGCTCGAGCCGGAACCCGTGCACCCGCACGGTTCGGCCCGCGACCTGCACCGTCCCCTCCGCCACGCCCCGGAGGTCCGGGGACGACGACGACTCGAACCGGGTCGGCGGCTCGGGCAGCGGGGTGGGGTGCCGCTGACGGGGCTCCGCCGGCGGCCGGGTCGACCGGAAGATCGACGACGGCGGGCCAGATCCGGACAGGGCCGGGATCCGGGCCGACGACGGAGGTCCCGGCGTGGGGGTGCGCGGTCGGTCGAACATCGACCGGAACTGGGTGGACTGCGCCGCGACCAGCAGCTTCGGGTCGGTGTCCACCGCGTCGGGGTCCACGCCGTCGTGCCGTTGGCGCGGCGATTCGCCCGCCCCGCCGGCGAGCGCGGCTCGGGCCGCGGCCTCCCACGCGTCGGCCATCTGCGACGCGGTGGCGAACCGGTCCCGCGGCGACTTCTGCATCGCCTGCGCCAGCACCCCGTGCAGCGGGGCCGGCAGCGACGAGTCGGACGGGAACGGCTGCTCGAGGTGCAGGCGGAGCGCGTCCTTCGAATCGCCGAACGGCGGCCGACCGACGCCGAGCGCGAAGAACGTCGCTGCGAAGCTGTACAGGTCGCTCCGCGCCTCGCCCGGCTCGCCGCGGATCCGCTCCGGCGACATGAAGGCCGGGGTCCCCGCGGTGGTGTCGGACGGGCCGGCGAGTGAGGCGGTGAGCTGCGCCAGACCGAAGTCGCACACCTTGATGCCGGTCCGGCGGCACAACAAGATGTTCGCCGGCTTCAGGTCGTTGTGCACCACCCCCTGCGCGTGGGCGTGCGCCAGCGCGGACAACACCGAAGCGCCGAAGCTCGCCAGCTCACGGGTCGACAGCACCGGGTGGGTCCGACGCTGGACCAGCTGGTGCAGGTTCTCCCCGATCACCAGCTCCATCACCACGAACTCCCACGTCCCGCTGAGCTCGTAGTGGAACACCCGCAGCACGTGCGGGTGGGACAGGCGCATCGCCAGCCGCGTCTCCTGCCGCAGCGACACCAGCGGGTCCTTGCCGTCTCGCCGCAGCACCTTCACCGCCACGTCCTGTCCCAGGACCTGATCGTGCGCGCGGTACACGATCGACGAGGCCCCCTTGCCGATCAGCGAGTCGAGCCGGTACCTGCCTCCGAGCACGACCTCCGACAGGTCGACCATCGCGGAGCCGGAGGCCGCGGGGCGCGGCTCGGGGGTCTCGGCGGCGGCAGACTGGGGATCGAGCAAGGCGGCGAGCCATCGAGGCAAGGACGGCAAGGGGGCTCCACATCGCCAACAAAGGTCTCCCCACATCGGGGAGAGGTTGTTCCCCCTCTCCCCGCAGGGGGAGAGGGTTGGGTGAGGGGGGTATTATACAGGACGGAGTCCGAGGACAATCCCGCAGGACGGAGCCGGCCTCGCCGGTGGTTCAGCGGCGGAGGCCATGCACCAGCACCCGCCACCACCCGGCCGGGGGCGCCGGCTCTGCCGCGGGAGGATCGAGCTCGGTCGGGGCGGCCGCCTCGAGCGAGTCGTCGCCCGCATCAGCCACCCGGGTGCGCTTGTCGTAGTCGCCCAACACCGACGAGGTGAACCCGAAGTCGGTGATCGCCAGCAACACCAGGTCAGCGTCGGGGGACGTGTTGCGGGTCTGGTGGAAGATCCACCGGGGCACGAACGCGACCCGTCCGGCCTCGATCGGGCTCCACTCTTCCCCCAGTCGGACCTCCCCTCGCCCCTCCAGCACCACGAACAACGACTCGTGGGCGTGGCGGTGCAGCTCGTTGTTCTTGCCCGGCGCGATCCGCACGATCCGGGGGTCCATGGTCTGGATGTCGGGGAACGGCAGCCGCACCACGCTGAAGTCGATGTTCAGGCGCTCGTTGCGGTTCGCGTACACGGAGGGATGGTCACCGAGGCCGTCCGCCACGAACGCCTCCCGCGGCGCGTCCGCGCCGAGCGGGGTCCGGGCGCGCGCGTTCTCGACGAGCTCGTCGACCGTCCGGATCGGGAACGTCTCAGAGGACTTCATCGGCGTGCTCCGGGTCACAGGCCCGCTCGTACAGCCAGTCCCAGAACGAGCTCCGGCAGGCGAGCGCCTTGAGCATCCCCCGGCGCAGCTCGACCCGGCCCTCTTCGGTCTCCGCGAACGTGGTCGCGATCGCCTCGAGCGTGGCTTGGTGGTGGTCGTCCACCGCGGTGTGGAGCGGGAAGAACACGGTGTCCTCGGCCGACAGGTCTCCCACCCGGTCGATCGCGCGCACGAAGTGCCCGTACATCGTGCGCACGATGTTCTCGGTGCCGAGGCCGAGCGCGCCGACGCCGCCAGCGGCGCTGGACGCGAGCGACGCCAGGAACAGCTCGCGCCACGCCACCACCTGATCCGCCTCCGGGCCGTGGGTCGGGGCGCCGATCGCCCGGCAGAACCGCTGGAACAGCGCCGGGTGCGGCTGCCCCTCGATCCACGCGCGCTCCACCCCGAACGCAGCGAGCTCGCCGTACTCTTCCTCGCTGTACGTGCCCGACTCCTCGGTCAGGTTGTCGAGCAGCGCGCGGCGGTGCGCAGGGTGCTCGAGCCGCGACATCACGGTGGTCAGGTACCGCGGGAAGTGGCGGGAGTACCCGTAGTAGTGCTGGGCGAAGTCCGCCAGCGCCCACCGCAGGTCGGGGAGCGCGCCGTCACCCAACGCCTGCAGGTACGGGTGGGTGACCGCGCGGTGGCGCAGCGCCTCCTGCCCGAGCCGCACCACGTAGCCGCGCGCCGTGTCGTCGGGCGAGCGGTCGACCCGGCGCTCCTCGCGCACCCGCGCGATCGCGTCGAGCAGCGCCCGCAGATCACCCGGGGCGACCCCGAACGCGGTGAGGATCTCGACCCGCGGGATCCGGCGCGCGCGGGTGTACGACAACGCCACCCCCCGCTGGGTGACCCCGTCGAGGAACGACTCCTCGCCGAAGATCTCGCCGGGGCCGATCGGGCGGGGCACCGCCTCGATCGACTCCACCTCGCCCTCTTCGACCAGGTACAGGTCCGCGTCGCCGGCCGACACCGCCTGACCCCGCTCGAGCGTCACCAGGCTACCCAGCCCGGCGATTCGCTCCCGAGCGACCTCCGACAGCCCATCCATCCACGCGCGTTGGGGTACCGTCATCGACCCTCCCGGGGTCCCCCGTTCGGGGGGTGACCACGAATAGCGTCCCACGATCGCGGGGAAACGGTCATCACACACTTCGGGTACCCGACGGCAAACGGCCGATGAAACCCGAAAGTAACCCACGTCTCGAATTGCCTTTCGCGATCGGGATCGTCCTGGAGGCGGGGCGCGCGAAGCCAGGTGTCTGCTGGTTCGATTGGCGCTCGAGAGAATTATCTCCGCAAGGATCCGCACCAGAAGCTGGTGCAACACCCCTGTAACCGCCACCCACTTGCCAGCGTCGTAACGCTCGTGCGATCCTGGTCGGTTGCGCGGACACACTGGAAAGGTTCGGCGGGGTACCCCGCTCCGCTCGCGGGAAGCAAAACTCCGCAGGAGTCCGAGGACCGACAATTCGGATCGTCAGCGCAGCGACCGGCTCGCCCCGAACGCGAGCGCCAGCAGGGCTGCGGCGAGCGCGAGGTGGAACACCGCCACCTGGTCCGCCGGGACCGCCCACCCTGCGAGCGCCACGCCGCCCCAGCCCGCGAGCAGCGCCGCCCCGGCCGCCCGGTCCCGCGCCAGCGCCGCGAGCGCGCCGATCGCCCCGGCGAGCACCGACGCGGCTCCCCACACCTCCGACCCCTGCGGCGAGCCCCACGCGACGATCCCGCCCACCACCACGG
>JBEBJC010000763.1:0-4431 GCA_040080105.1 Myxococcota bacterium | reverse complement strand
CCGTACATGGGTGGCCGCTGTTCGACACCGCCGCCACACGCCGAATCGAGGCCCTCGCGGCCACTGGACTGGCCCGCGGCACCTTGATGCAGCGTGCCGGCTTGGGCGTAGCGCGGCTCGCGCTCGCTCTCGCGCCGTGCACCGAAGGGCCCGCGACCCTCGCCGTCACCTACGGGGAGGGCCGGGGTCGGGTGGTGTTGAGCGCGCCGTGGCGCGCCGGGTGTTCTCCCGGACCCGACGGGTCACTCGCTCCGGTGGCCCGGGTGGGCCGCGCGGTGGCGCAGTGGCGCAACGCGCTCGCCGCGCGGTTCGACGCTCGGCTCGCAGCGTTCACCGTTCGGATCCGGGTGACCCCCGAGTGCGATCTGGCGCTGTTCGGGCAGTTCCCGCCCGACGGCACGTCGTTCGCCGCGTGTGACGCCACCGGGTGCGGGACCGAGGTCGTCGCTCGCGGGTGCCGCTGATCACGGGGCAGGGGCCTCCGTCGGAGCGGTCGGGCTCGCCGGGTGCACGTACAGCTGGGTCACCCCCTGCTCCGCCTTCAGCATCCACTTCGCGAGATCGCCGAGCATCACGTTGCGCCGGACCTGGTGACGCTCCACCCCCCACGACACGAAGCTCGCGTAGTAGTCCTTCGTCTCGTACCACTCGAACTGTGAGCCTTGCACCGCGGTGATCAGGTACCGTTTGGCCGTCTTCGCGTCGACGAACGACAACGTCGGGGGGCGCACCTGGCGCGGGTAGTCGTCGGGCTGCTCGGAGGCGCGAGCGGCTGCCTTCTCGAGCGCCACCTTCTGGTCGTCGGGCGACATCTCCTCGAGCCCGACCGGGTGGAACACGCTGACCGGCTCCCCGCTGTGCTCGAGCGCAAGCCACTGCCCGCCCGGGTGCATCGCGCCGCGGGTGGCGGGGGCCCACATCCCGCGCACCTTGCCGGTGGTCGCGTCGTACAGGGTGACGGTCTCACCGACGCCCGCGACGACCGAGTTGCCGGCCGCGCTGTAGGTGAGGGTGTCGAACGGGAGCAGCCACGGGAACGGCTCGCTGACCTGTTGGCTCGCCAGGTCGAACCCGAACGCCGTCCGCTTCCCCTCCCGGAGCGCCGAGAACACGAGTCGATCTTGGTTGTCGGTGCGGGTGAGGTCGGACGGGTCGGTGAGCTCCGCCGGCAGGTCGTAGTACACGAGCGCCTCGGTGGCGGTGTCCCACACCGCCAGCCGGAACGGGCCGCCCATCACCTCCGGCGACGGGCCCAACGGGAGCGCCAGCCGGGTCGCCGACAGCCAGCCTACCGAGCCCACCGGGATCGACGTCGGGGCGTTCTTCTCCCGCCGCCGCGGGTCGGCGGCGTCGATCACTTTGTGCGTCATGCCGCGACGGAAGTAGAACTGGTGCCCGTCGGTGGACCAGGCCACGTCGAGGAACGAGTTGGTCCCACATGGCTCGAACACGAGCTGGAACCCGTGCTTCGCCGCGAGCTGTTCGATCTCGGTCGGGTTGCACGACTCGAACGGCGACGAGGTGGGGACCTCGGCCGCGGCGGGGTCACCCTCCGGCTCCGCGCACCCGAACCAGGTGGACAGGACGAACACGGCTCAACCTCCTGCGGCCGGCGAACCACGCCGCGCCGAACATCGACCACGGACCGGGGCGGAGGTGCCGCCCGGGCGGTGAAGATCTGGTGGAGACCGCGGCGCACGCACAACCGCCGCCCGCGAACCGCGTGGATAGCGCGGATGGCCGCTCGCCGCCCGCGCGGGCGTCGGACAGGGCGAGGATCGAGCCGTTCGTCCACAACACCACGTCGACCGGGTCGGCGTCCGGCAGCCCGCCTGCGTCGATCGTGAGCCGGGTCTCCTCGATCGTGGTGACCTCGACCTCGGTCGGCACGCGCTCGAGCCCGGACAGCGCCCACGCGCGCGCGCCGGCGCCGAACCCTGCTCCGAGGAGCACCAGCTCGCCGTCCTCGACGCTCCACCCGCGCAGCGACGCCGCGCTCGCGTCCTCGACCAGCACCGCGCGCGGCAGCACCCTCCCGCCGTCGAGCACCACCGACCACGGTCCGGGGGTGAGCGCGGCCGGGTCGAGCCGCTGACCGGGACCGAACGCGACCGGTTCGGCGCCGGGGCGCTCGAGGGTCCCCGAACCGCCCGGCACCTCCAGCGCCGCCGCCTCCCACAGCACGGTGGGCTCCGCCCGCTCCGAGGAGATCCCGCTGCGGGGGAGTGCGATCGACGCCGTCGGGGCCACCCACACCGTCTGGTACCCGGTCGCGGACACCTGGAGCAGCTCCGGAACCACGTCGGAGGGCAGCCACCGCGCGAATCGGCCGGTGGCCGCATCGGTGGGGAACGCTCGCCCGAACCCCACCACCTCGACCATCGCCTCCACCGGCGCGCCGGACTCAGCGTCCACCACCGCGCCCTCGAGGTCGGGCGGCGTGTCGAGCCACCCCAAGATCGCGTCGAGGTGCGGCGCGATCACCGCTGGGAGATCACCGGCCTCGGGGTCGCTCTGCGCGACCTCCACCGTGAGGTCGAGCCCGCCGTACCGACCGTAGGCCCAGTCGTTGGTGTCGCCCCACGTCGGGTACCACTCGGAACCCTGGGTGATCCAAAACTCGGGATCGTCGACGTGATCCGCGTACCGGCTCGCGATGTCACCGAACGACGCGGCGTCGGCCGGGTCGACCACCGTGTAATTCCACGGCCAGCCGATGTTCGTGGCCCCGGTGTGCAACGTCAGGCTCGCCATCGGCCGCTCGAACGTGGCCGCTGCGCGCACGGCGCGGGTCTCCGGCTCGGAGAACGGCCCGGCCCCCGGCCGGAGCTCGCGCGCCGACCACTGGTAGTCGTAGTTCCGGTTCAGGTCGACGCCGTTGGCGTTGATCCGGACCCCGTGCGCCACCCCGTCGGGGTTCACGAACGGCACGATCCACACGGTTGCCCGGTCGAGGACGGGCCCGATCCGGGGGTCGCCCTCAGCGACGAGCGACTCGGCGAGCGCCAACGCGAGCTCGGCCGACGCCGGTTCGTCGCCGTGGTGCGCGGCCAGCACCCGGATCGAGGGCGCCCCGAGCTCGGGTCGGACCCCGACCCACAGCGCGTCGATCGGGCGCCCCTCGACCGAGGTCCCGTACCGGGCCGTGCCTGCGCGGGTCGAGCCGAGCGCGATCTCCGCGAGCCACCGGCCGGCCTCCTCGGGGCTCCGGTACCCGGCGGGGGCGGCGCGCCGGTGGTCGGCCCGGACGTCGACCAGCGGCAAGGAGCCGAGCCGAGACGGCTCCACCAGCACCCGGACCTGGCGCACCCCATCGCGCAGGCGCTCCCCCTCGGCGAACCCGATCCCCGACCGGTCTGGGAGGTCGCGCAGCGCGTCTGCGTCGACCCAGGCCTCCGCCAACGGCTCGGCCGCCCAGCCGAGCCCCGACAGAACCAGTACCTGGAACGCAACGCCCACGCCTGGGCTCTATCTCGTGCGGCCGCCGACGGCGTGGCGCGATACCTTCGACCGGATGCGGACGCTCACCTTCCACCAGGTGCTCGGCGTCGGAGCGATGGGCACCGTGTACCGAGCCGCGCTCCGCGACCAGCAGGGGATCACGCGTGACTGCGCGGTGAAGGTGATCCGTACGTCCCACCCGGACCAGGAGCAGTTCCGCGGTCGGATGCGCGACGAAGCGCGCCTGTTGGGGATGCTGCGGGACGAGCAGATCCTCGGGGTGAGCGAGCTCGTGACGGTGGAGGGTCACGACGGCGTGGTGATGGAGTACGTCGAGGGGGTCGACCTGGCGGAGTTGCTCGGCTGTGCGCCGGAGAAGGGCCAGCCGCGGATCACGATGCCTCCGCGCGCGCTCGCCGAGCTCGGGGCGGATCTCGCGGGCACGCTCCACCGCGCCCACTCCGCGAACAACCCCACCACCGGCGAGCCGCTGCGGGTGATCCACCGCGACCTGAAGCCGGCGAACGTGATGGTCACCGCGGCGGGCGAGGTCCGCCTGCTGGACTTCGGCGTGGCGCGCGCGGCGTTCGAGAGCCGCGAGAGCCACACCCAGGGGCTGGTGCTCGGCACGTTGAACTACTTCCCGCCGGAGATCCTGGCCGGCGCGGAGCCGACCCCTGCGGTCGATCTGTACGGACTCGGTCTGTCGGTGTGGGAGTGCGCCAGCGGCGCGGACTGGGGCGCGCCACAGGTCCACCGGCACCGGTTCGAGCGCCGGGTCGAGCAGCGGGTGGGCGAGCTGTCGCCCGACTACGAACCGCTGACCGGCACGATTCGCCGGTTGCTGGCGTGGCGACCCCAGGACCGGCCCGACGGCGCAGCGGCGGAGCGGCTGTTCGCCCAGGCGGTGGAGGCGTGTGGGGGTCCGTCCCTCGCCGCGTGGGCGTCGTCGGTGGTGCCGCCCCGGCTCGCCGCGCGCGCGGTCCCACC
>JBEBJC010000762.1:0-4441 GCA_040080105.1 Myxococcota bacterium | reverse complement strand
GCTCACCAGCCACCCGAGCCACAGGTCGAGCGGGTCCGGCCCCACCAGCGACGCGAGCGCGGCCTCCGACCGGATCAGCCCGTACAGCGCCTCCTGCACCAGCCGCCGCTCACCCGAGTGCAGCGCCCGCGCGCGGCGCAGCCCGGACCGCAGCACCGCCCCCGCGGCCGCCCCGCGCGGGCGGGCCGCCGACCACAGCTCCAGCGCGATGCCCCGGATCCGCCCCGGTCCTGCCGCCTTGTCGAGCACTCACAGGCCTTGGATCAAGCCCGCGAGCCGCTGGCTGCGGAACGTGGTCGCGGTCGGGAACGGCACCACCAGGTCCCACACGATCTGGTGGTCGCGGGTGAGCTCGACCACCCGCACCCCGCCCAGCGTCGGGTCGGCCACGTTGCCGAACGTCACCAGCACGTGGTCGGTGGTGGGCAACACGTCCACGTCCCCCACCGAGCCCGAGAAGTGCGGCGGATCGAGGTCCTCGCCCCAGCTCCACACCGGGCGGTACACACCGGCGGCCGGGTCGAGCTCGAGCTCGAGCGCGCGGCTGTAGTTCTCCTCCTGCGGGACCTGCGGCGCGAACGGAGACGCGCGGTAGTTCCCGTTGTCGAACAGCGCGATCCTGAGCAGGCCGGTAGAGGGGTCCGACGCGGTGAACTTCGCGCCGTGCATGTGGTAGGCGTACTCGAACCCGGGCGTGTCGGGCGCGAGCACCACGTCGGCCATCCGCGGCGGCCAGGTCTCGGTCGGGGCCACGACCCACGCGACCTCGCCGGTGGCGAACGCCAGGCCCACCACCGCGTCCTGGTGCCGCAGGCCCACGAGCAGCGTGTCCGAGACGGGATCGTACGACAGGGCGTTGCCGTGCGACCAGTCCTTGACCTCGTCGCCCGACCACGGCTCGAAGTCCTCCCAGTAGTTCCCGTCGACCGAGTCGTACCCGATCCGCTGCGGCTCCAGCCGATCGAGCAGCGGCAGCTCGCGCACCAGGTTCCCCGCCCGATCGAACTCCACCACCACGTCGCCGGCCACCCACACCGGGGCCATCCCGGCGCCCGCGTCGGCCTCCGACACCGGGTAGTCGAGCCACCGGCGCTCGATCGACAGGCCCACGAGGTTCCCGTTCGGCAGCTCGATCAGGTCGTGGTGCAGCGCCTCCACGTCGACCGCGATCGAGCCGACCGGGTCGTCGAAGTTCCGCGCGGGCCGGTACATCTGGTGCGGCTCGCCCGACACGCCGAACACGGTGACCAGCTGGCGGTTCACCACCACCACCAGCTCCCCGGTCGACAGGCGGTTCGCCTCGTGGATCGAGCCCTGGATCGGGACGAACCACACCGGCAGGCCCTGGGGGTCGACGGCGACCAGGTAGTTGCCGAGCCCGAGCAGGGTGACGCCGGGCTCCATCTCGGCCGGCGACGACGCCCGGGTCTCCCAGGTGAAGAAGTCGGCCGGCAGCGCCTCGCCGCGGTGGGTGAGCTCGGCGGTCCCGGCGACTCGCCCCAGCTCGTCGACCGCGTCGATCCGGATCGGGTGGTCCACCTCGGGGCGGAACCCGGTGAGCAGCAGGTGGTGGTCGGCCCCGACCGGCGCGTCGACGGTCCAGGTCCGGTCGGGGTTCGACACGGTGACCCGGAGCGCCCGCGGCGCGGACAGCGACAGGTCGAGCCACGCCGTGAGCCCGGCGGTCGGGTTCGCCGACAGGGCCGGCGGGGCGGTGAACGACACCGGCACCACCGGCTCGGTGGGCTCGGTGGTCGGGTCCGGGTCGCAGCTCGCCAACAGCCACAGCACGCGCCCTCCTCCGGGCTGGCCGCGCGCGCGGCCCACCCCAAGGTACCCGGGCCCGGCCCCAGCGTCAGCCGGTGAGGCGCCGATAGCCGTCGCGCAGCTCGCGCAACAGGTCGTGCAGCCGATCCTCGGCCCCGGCGGCCGACCGGTCGACCACGCCCTTCAGCTGGTCCCACTGCTGCTCGAGCTGGTGGTACCGCTCGTCGAGCTCGAGCTTGCCGAGGTGCGCCTGCACCCGCAGCTCGTCGCGCATCGACAGCAACGCGTCGACCTCGGTCCGGGTCTGCTGACCCTGCGCGAGGCTCGGGTGGCGCAGCTCGGCGTTCGCGAGCCAGGCTTGCAGGCGGAGCTCGTCGGCGAGCTGGTCGATCACCCGGGTGGACTCGGACATGTTCCCTCCTGTGGAGGGTGTAGCAGATTCCGCAGGACGGAGTCCGAGGACCGACAATTCCGCGCCACGCGAGCGCCCGCCGTGGGCGGGGGGCGTCAGCTCCCGCGTGTGCCGATCCACACAGCCGATCGGGTCACCACCGCCACCACGAGGTGCGGGCCGGCTTCATCGCGCCCAGCACCCGCTCGTAGATCGGCAGATCGACCACCAGCTTCTTCGCCGCCTTCAGATCGTTCTTCGCCGCGTTCAGGTCGCCCTGGGCCGCGGCCACCCGGGCCCGGTGGGCGAGCAGCGCCGCGCTGCGCTCGACGTACGCCGCGCCGAGCTCGAGCAGCCGGCCGATCTCGTCGTCGCGGTACTGGGTCTCGAACTCGTCGCACAACTTCTCGGCCACTGCGGTCGCGATCAGCACCGTGGGGTCGTCGAGGCCCTCGACCTGGAGCACCCGCACGACCTCGTCGAGCGCCTGGCCGCCGCGCCCGATCTCGAGCAGCAGCTGCGCCCGCCGCGCGCGGACGTTGTGCTGCTTCGGGTTCTTCCGCAGCGACTTCTCGTACGCGTCGGCGGCGACCCCGGGGTGCTCAGAGTTCTGCAGCTGCTGGCCGTACGACGCGAGGGCGAGCGCCGACGGATCACTCGTCTGCTCGACCCACACCCGCGCGTCGTCGAGCGCGCTCTTCGCCTCGCCGATCGCCGCGAGCAGCCAGATCCGTAGGGCGCGGGCCACGTCGCCGTTGCCGTTCTCGTTGGTGGCCGCGGCCGCGGTGGCGAGCTTCAACGCCAGCAGGCGGCGCCCGTTGCGGCTCGCGACCCGCGCGGCGTCGAGGTGGTTGTCCTGCCCGCCGATCATCGCGCGCAGCTCCTCGTGGACCTGCACGTCTTCGGCGCGGGTCAACCCGCAGCTCACGCACGCGTCGTCGCGCCGATCGCCGCAGTTCCAGCACCGGCCGGGGGTCAGCGGGAGCAGCGGCGCCATCCAGTCTTCTTCGGTGACGCCGACGCTGCACGCCTGGCACTGCAGCACGTCGACCGGGACCCGGCCTCGGCGCAGCGTGATCCATCGCAACGAGTCCGACCCGCACTTCGGGCACAAGGTGGGGAGCTGGGGGACCAATCGACCTCTGCCCCGCAGGCTAGCGCTCCGGGACCGGTTCCGGCCAGGGGGTCCGGTCACGATCGCGTTCCCGCCCACGCGGGGACTCTGCGCCCCGCGCCGGGGCGGACCGGATAAGGGGCGCCGGTGGAACCCACCCCGCGCCAGTTCAAGGTCGGCCGGTGCCTCGGACGCGGAGGGTTCGGCGAGGTGTACCGGGCGACGATGTTGTCGTCGAGCGGGTTGTTGACCGAGGTGGCGCTCAAGGTGCTCCGCCCCACGGTGGAGCTGGATCCCGACGCCGTGCGGCGCCTGCTCGACGAAGGGCGGATGCTCGGACGGATGAACCACCCGGTGGTGGTCCGCGCGTACGACCTCACCCGGATCGACGGCCGGATCGGGCTGGTCACCGAGTACGTCGACGGCGACGACCTCGACCGGTGCATGGAGGAGCGGATCCCGACGCGGGCGCTGTGCGCGGCGGTGGGCCAGGTGGCGGCGGCGCTGCACGCCGCGTGGTCGACGCGGGGGACCGACGGCAAGCCGCTCGGCATCGTGCACCGGGACCTGAAGCCGCCCAACATCCGGATCGGTCGCCACGGGCAGGTGAAGCTGCTCGACTTCGGGATCGCCCAGTTCCAGGTGGCGGACCAGCGCTCGGTGCGCACCAACTCCGACCTGGTGGTCGGCTCGGTCGCGTACATGGCGCCCGAGCGGTTCGTCGAGCGGCTGTCGCTCCCCGCCGGCGACGTGTTCGGCCTCGGCTGCTGCCTGTACGAGGGCCTCACCGGTGAGCGGTTCCACTCGGACAGCGCGATGCGGGCGGTGACCGCGCTCGCGGTGGACGCGCGCGGGTTCGAGCGGCACCGGAGCGCGCGGCTGGCGAGCCTCACGGGCCCGCCCGCGCTGGTCGAGGTCGCCACCGCGTGCCTGTCGTTCGATCCGGCGAAGCGACCGCCGGCGGGGGAGGTCGCGCGGGCGCTCGAGGACCTCGCCGAGTCGCTCGAGGGCCCGTCGCTGCGCCGGTGGTGCGCGGACCGGATCTGGCCTCCCCCCGAGCCCGTCGACGGCCTGCTCGAGGGGCAGACGCTGCGTGAATATCTGTCGAGGCGCCGGCTCTCGCCGCTGCAGACCATCGACCTCGGACTGCAGATCGCGCGCGGACTCGA
>JBEBJC010000761.1:0-4442 GCA_040080105.1 Myxococcota bacterium | reverse complement strand
GGGCGGGTGCCTCCTCCGCGCGCGGCAGGTTTCCGTCGGCGTCGAGCGGGACGAGCTGCCCCATCACCAAGCCGTAGCCGACCCCGTCCTGGATCGCGTTCACCACCGCGTGGACGCCCGGACGGTCGGCCGGGTTCTTCTCCAGCAGCGCGGCGACGAGCGCGTCGAGCCACGGCGGGACCCCGGACACGGTGCCCGCGAGGGACGGCGCCGGGGTGGACACGTGCTGGGTGAGCAGCTGCGACCGGCTCCCCTGGAACGGGGGCCGCCCCGCGACCATGTGGAACATCACCGCGCCGAGCGCGTACAGGTCGCCCTTCGCGGTGTACTCACCCTTCGCGACGTACTCGGGCGGCATGTACCGCGGATCGCCCACCCGCAGCCCGGTGGCGGTGACCTCGGAAGCGTCGTCGTCGGCTTGCTCGACCTCGGTCGTGAGCTTCGCGAGCCCGAAGTCGCGCACCTTCACGAACTCGCCGTTCCGCACGTTGGTCAGCAACAGGACGTTCTCGGGCGAGAGCGCCCGGTGCACGATGTTCTCTTGGTGGGCCGCGCCGAGCGCCAGGGCGATCTGCGCCGCGATGGTGGCGACCCGATCCTGGTCGAGCGGGCCGGTCCGCCCGAGCTCGTCGGCCAAGGTGCGCGCCGCCAGGAACTCGAGCACCAGGAAGTGCATCCCGGTGGTGGCGTCTTGCCCGTAGTCGAGCACCTCGACCGTGTTCGGCTGCGACACGAGGAAGCTCGCGGTCATCTCGCGGCCGAACCGGGCGAACTTCACCCGATCGGTGGCCATCTCCGGCGGGAGCAGCTTGATCTGGACCAGCTGCTGGGTGCGCGTGTCGCGCCCCACCCACACGGCCCCGAGCGACTCGGCACCCTGCTCACGGAGGATCTGGTAGCGGCCGGCCAGCGTGCTGCCGACCGGATCTGTCGTCGAACCCTGCACCCCGCCATCCTACCGCATCTTGGGGCGGAAGCTCGACGCCAGTCGCCAACTCTGGCATCGTCGGCGAATGGACGTGGTGATCGGCATCGACGCCAAGCTGCGGATCGTCGCGTGGACCGCGGACGGGATGCTGGGCTGGGGCGCGTCCGCGGTGCTCGGGCGCGACGTCACCGAGGTGATCCCGCCCGAGGATCGAGAGGTGGAGCGTACCCGGCTGATCGGGCTGCTGGCGGGCGCGGCCCCCAAGCCCGGGCGGGTCCATCGGCTACACGTCGACGGGCACCGGGTGGTGCGGTGGGCCGTCCCCACCCCGGTGCACGACGGCGCCGGGCGGGTGGTGGCGCTGATGGAGGTGCTCGAGCGCGAGCCGGTGACGGTCCCGATCCCCGAGCCGACCGAGGAGACGAGCCGCGAGCTGATCGAGATCGCCGACGCGCTGCCCCAGCTCGTGTGGACCACCGACGCGGAGGGCCGGTGCGACTGGGTCAGCCGGCGGTGGCTCGAGTACACCGGGGTGCCGGAGGCCGAGCAGCTCGGGTCCGGCTGGCTGGTGGCGGTCCACCCCGACGACCGGGAGCCGCTGCTCGCCGCGTGGTCGGAGGCGCGCGCGGTCGGGGCCGCGTTGGCGCTCGAGCTGCGGCTGCGACGACACGACGGCCAGTACCGGTGGTTCGACACCCGCGCGGCGCCGCTGCGGGCCTCCGACGGGCGGGTCGAGCGGTGGTTCGGGTCGAACACCGACGTGACCGAGCAACGAGAGGTGCGCCAGGCGCTGTTCGCCGAGCAGGAGCGGCTGGCGCGCCTCGCCGCGACCGTCCCCGGGGCCCTGATCACCGTGCGCACCGACGGCGCCCACACCTCGATCCCGTGGGCGAGCCCGCGGGTCGCCGAGCTGTTCGGCGCCACGCCCGAGCAGCTCGGAGCCGACGCCGCCGCCGCGTGGTCGCGCGTCCACCCCGAAGATCGGGCGCAGATGACCGGGCCCACGGGCGAGCTCGACCTGCGCTCGGCCGAGTTCCGCGTCGACCACCCGACCCGGGGCGAGGTGTGGGTCGAGTCCCACGCGGCGGGGGTCGCCGACCCCGAAGGCACCACCTGGTACGGGATCCTGATCGACGCGACCCGGCGCAAGCGCGCGGAGCTCGAGCTGCACTCGTCCCGGGCGAGCCTGTTGGCGGCGCTCGCGGCCGGCGACATGGGCACCTGGACCATCGACCCCGAGCGCCGGCTGGCGTGGTTCGACGGGCGCACCGCCTCGATCCTCGGGCTCGAGCCGTTCCACCCGACCCCGGTCGCGATCGCCGAGGTGGTCGAGCAGGTGTTGCCGGAAGATCGCCCCGCGCTGGTCGAGGCGATGCGGCGGATGCGGGCCAAGCCGGTCGAGCTCCAGGCTCGGATCGGCCTGCCTGGCGGGCCGGTGCGGTGGATCACCGTCCGCGGCGGACCCGAGCCGACCGCGGGCCGGGCGCAGCTGTCCGGAGTGGTGCTCGACGTGTCCGAGCGCCGCCGACTCGAGGACAGCCAGCTGCGCTCGCAGAAGCTCGAGGCGCTCGGCACCCTCGCCGGCGGGATCGCCCACGACTTCAACAACATCGTGTACGCGATCGCCGGCAACACTCGCCTGGCGGCCGCAGACCTGCCGGCGAACCACCCGGCGCACCTCGAGCTGCGGGAGATCGCGAAGGCCACCGCGCGGGCGACCGATCTCGTCCGCCGGATCCTCGCGTTCAGCCGCCCGGACGAGGCGCGGTACGAGATCCGCAAGCTCGGGCCGGTGGTCGACGAGGCGGTGCGGCTCCTCCACCGCACCGTCCCCGCGACGGTCGAGCTCCAGTACCGCGGCTCGACCGCGCCGACCTACGCGCGGGTGGATCCGTCGCAGGTGCACCAGATCGTGGTGAACCTGGTCACGAACTCGGTGCACGCGATCGGGTCGCGCCGGGGCAAGATCGAGCTCGAGCTCGAGCCGGTCGACGTGAGCGCCGAGGAGGCAGCCGCCACGCCCGGGCTCAACCCCGGCGCGTACGCCCGCCTGACCGTGCGCGACGACGGGGCGGGCATGGACGAAGGCACGCTCCAGCGGGTGTTCGACCCGTTCTTCACCACGAAGGCGCCGAACGAGGGCACCGGCCTCGGGCTGTCGGTGGTACACGGGATCGTGCTGCGGCACGGCGGCGCGGTCGCGTTGACGTCGTCCCTCGGCTCGGGCACCACGTTCCGGCTGTGGTTCCCGGCGGTGGCGCCCGTCGTGCCGGAGGCGGTGACCCCGGTGCCCCCCGAGATGCAGACGCCCCCACACGAGCTCCACGTGTTGTACGTCGACGACGACCCGTCGCTGGTGAGCCTGGCGACCCGGATCTTGTCCCGCGCGGGGTACCGGGTCTCCGGGTTCACCCGCCCGGCGGAGGCGCTGGAGCGGTTCCGCGCCGACCCCACCTCGTTCGACCTGGTGGTGACCGACCTGTTGATGCCGAACCTGTCGGGCATCGACCTGGCGCGGGCGTTGCTGGCGATCCGACCGAAGCTGCCGATCCTGCTCACCAGCGGGTACGTCGCGCAGCGAGATCGCGAGGAGGCCCTGGCGGTCGGGGTGCACGACCTCGTGATCAAGCCGAACACGCTCGACCGGCTCACCCGGCTGCTGGAGGAGCTGGCGCGGACGGTCCGCTGACCCCCTTCGTGGGGTGGGATAGGAGCGCCGATGACCGATCCGTTGGCGGAGTCACTGGTCGAGCTGCGCGCGCGCACCCTCTCGCTGTTGGTCGACCTCGACGACGAGCAGTGGCGGGTGCCCCACCTGCCGATCGTGAACCCGTTCGGGTGGGAGCTCGGGCACGTGGGGTGGTTCGCGGAGCGGTGGGTCCTGCGCGAGGCCCTCGGCCGGCCGCCGCTGCGCGCCGACGGCGACGCGTGGTGGGACAGCTCGGCGGTCGCCCACGCGGCGCGGTGGTCCCTGCCGCTGCCCGACCGCGCCGGCACGCTCGGGTACGTGGCGGAGGTCCTCGAGCAGGTGCTGGCGGCCCTCGACGACCGGCCGGTGGTGCGGTACCACGCGCGGTACGCCCTGCTGCACGAGGCGATGCACGCCGAGGCGTTCACCTACATGCGGCACACGCTGGGCTACCCCGCGCCGGCGGCCGAGGCGCCGCTCGTCGCAGGGCCGTGGCCCGGAGACGTCGAGGTGCCGGCCGGCGTGCACCGGCTCGGCGCCGAGCCCGACGCGGCGTTCGCGTTCGACAACGAGAAGTGGGCGCACCCGGTGCCGGTCGACGCGTTCCGGATCGACCGCGCGCCGGTCACGGTAGAGGCGTTCGCCGCGTTCGTCGCGGACGGAGGGTACCGCCGCCGCGAGCTGTGGGACCCGGCCGCGCCGGTGTGGGACGGGCCCGCCGATTGGCGCGGCGGGCTGCGACGTCGGTTCGACCGGCAGTCGCCGCCCGAGCTGAACCACCCGATCGACCACGTGTCGTGGTTCGAGGCCGACGCGTACGCGCGG
>JBEBJC010000760.1:0-4444 GCA_040080105.1 Myxococcota bacterium | reverse complement strand
GCGTCGGGGTCGAGCACCCGGCTCGCCAGGTCGAACGCGGCGCCCGGGGTCGGGCGCGCCACCAACAGCGGCCCGACCTCTCCGCGCGGGCGGGTGTGCAGCTCCGGCACCACAACCACCGGGAACTCGAGCCCCTTCGCCGCGTGTACGGTGCACAGCACCACCCGCGCCTCGGCCGGGACCAGGGACGCCTCCGCCGCGCGCGCGTCGTCGTCGACCTGGTCGAGCAGCCGCTCCGCCACCGCCGCGAGCGTCAGCCCGGGCCATCGGTCCACCTGCTCCGCCACCAGCGCGAGGTTCGCCGCCGCCCGCGGGGACGGATCGGCCGCCGCGAGCGAGGCCGCGAGCGCGTCGGCCACCCGTCGGACGAACACCGCCGGTGACACCGCGTGCCGCAGCGCCTGCCACGGGGCGAGCGCCGGGTGGTCGGCGTCGGCCACCACCTCCGGATCGGGCAAGCCGATCAGCGGCCCGCGCAGCACGCCGACCACCGACACCGGGTCGGCGAGCGCCACCGCCGCCACCGCGTTGACCAGGTCCATCACCTCGGGCCGCGACCACAGCCCGACCCCGCCGACGACCACGTACGGCACCCCGTACCGCCGCAGCGCGAGCTCGAACTCCGCCTGACGGGTGCGCGCGCGCAGCAGGATCGCGACCGGAGGCGTCGGGAGCGCCGCCAACGCCGGATCGGGGACGGCCAGGCGCGCGGCGACCCACCGCGCGGTCGCCTCGGCCCCGTCCTCGGTCCGGATCAGGGTCACCTCCCCTCCCCCGTCGGTCCGGCCCGCCGCGAGCGGCTCGTACGGCGTGTCGGCCGACAGCACCGACGGCCAGACGTCGTTGAACCAGCGGATGAGCCCGGGGCGACTGCGGAAGTTGTCGAGCAGCGCGATCGGCTCGACCCCGAGCGCCAACGTGGCGGCGCGGAACACCGTCACGTCGCCGCCGCGGAACCCGTAGATCGCCTGCTTCGGATCGCCGACCACGAACACCCGGTCCTCGGGCACCTCGGGCCGCGCGCGGGCGAGCGCGCGCACCATCGCCCACTGAGCCTCGTCGGTGTCCTGGAACTCGTCGACCATCAGGTACCGGAACCGCTCCCGCAGCGCGGCGGCGAGCTCCGGCCGCCCGGTGACCGCCCGCACGACCCGTCGCTGGAGCTGCTCGAACGTCAACACCCGGTCGCGGTCGGTCGCCGCGGCGAGCGCCCGGTCCGCCGTCAGCAGCCACCGGGCGAACGGGCGGCGCGCGCGGTCGGCGGGGGTCGGCAGGGTCCGCGCCGCGCGCGCCCGCTCCTGCCAGTCGCCCAGGCGGGCGGTCAGCGCTCGCGCCGCCTCCTTCGCCTGCTCGTACCGGCGGCCGTCGGGCCACCGCTCCTTCTTGCCCAGCACCGACGAGTGGTCGAGCCGCCGCAGCGTGCCCTCCTCGGTCGTCAGCAGGTCGAGCACCGCGCGGTATCGGGCGTACACCGCGAGGGGGTCGGCGCCCCCCTCACGGGGGTGGGACCCGTCGCGCAACGCCGGTCCGAGCGTCCCCTCGACGAACGCCCCGCCTCCCGAGGGCGCCACCAACCGCGCCAGGAGCTGCAGCGACGGCCAGCCGACCGTCGCGACCCACCGCTCGGCCTCGGCCGGTGACGGTCGCGCGGCCTGCAGCGCGTCCTCGACCGTGACCCGGCCCTCCGCGTGCGCCGCGAGCGCCGACTCGAGCACCGACAGCCGGTCGAGCGCGGCCCGGCCGGCCTCGAGCAGCGCCCGGTGGGTACCGAACGCGTCGAGCAGCGGCGGCAGCTCGTCGGGGTGCCGCGCGACGTGGGCGAGCAGCGTCGACGCGAGCGTCTCGGTGACCCGCCGGGCCGCCTCCACCGGGTCGAGCAGCGTCATCCCCGGGGGCGTCTCGGTCTCCGCCGGGTACTCGCGCACGATCCGGGCGCAGAACCCGTGGAACGTGCCGATCTGGGCGCGGTCGAACCCGTCGACCCGGGCGTCGAGCGCGGCGACGATCGCGGCGCCGCGGCCGGGCTCGTCCGCGTCGAGGGCGCCCTGGTGTGCCCGCGCGGCCTCGGCCACCGCCGCCAGCCGGGCGCGACACCGCTCGGTCATCTCGTGCGCCGCCTTCTCGGTGAACGTGAGCACGACCACCCGCTCCACGTCGTCGTCGCCGGCGTTCGCCAGCTTCAGCTGCAGCGCGACGTACCGGAGCGCGAGCGTGTGGGTCTTGCCGGTCCCCGCCCCGGCGGTGACCACCAGCTCGCGGTCCGTCGCCATGGCAAGCCGCTGCGACGCGGTGAGCCGCAGGGACGGATCGTCCCAGTCGATCTCGAGATCACGCCCGACCCGTCGAAGCCGCACACCGCCCGGTATCCGCAATCGGAGCCACCCGCCGCGCGTACCCTCGGTCGAGGGGGTGTGATGCAGTTCTTCGTCGACCGACCCCGGCTGCTCGCCGCGCTCACTTGGTGGCCGGCGGTGTACATGGCGCTGTTCTTCGCCCTGTGGCTGGTGCTCGCGGTCTCGATGACGGCCGGCGCGGGCCTCGCTGCGGTGGCCGAGGGCACGGTCGGAGAGGGAGCAGGCGGCGCGGTAGCCACCCTGCTGACCCTCGGCGGGTTCGCGCTGTTCCCGCTCCTGTTCGTCTTGCACCTGTTCACGATGGTCGAGATGGTCGCGATCGTGGCGGTGTACGTCCTGTTGGTCCTGCGCGACGAGGCGCTCGACTCGAACGAACGGCTGATGTGGATGCTGATCGTGCTCCTGGCCGGGACGCTCGGGCAGCTGCTGTACTACTACCAGCGGCACCGACCCGCGCTCGCGTGACGTTCGGGCGGGCGTCAGCCCGGCTGCGGGCCAGTGGCGTGGGCTGGCGCCGGTTCGAGCCGCGGGTCGATCAGCGAGGGCCGACGATCGCGTCCAACTCGTCGACGAAGTCGGACACGGTCATCGACTCGAGGGCGTCGCCCGCGTCGTCGACCCGCCGGGTCGGGTCCTTGTAGGTCGCGCCGGTGTTGCGCACCCGCAGCGTGTCCTCGCCCCCGCCGGAGTACGGCTCGGGCCCGCCGATCGGGTTGCGGAACTGCACGCGGTCGCCGTCGATCTTGGTCAACTCGACCACGTGTACGCCGTCCCCCCACTCGAGGAACGCCTGCACCGGCCCGTGGTGCTGGTCGTCGGCCAGCATCACCCGCGCCCGCTCGAGCATCTCGTGCCCGGCGAACGTCCCGGAGGTCACGTCGGTCGGGCGCGCGTACACCGCCTGCTGCACCCGGGCGACCTCCTCGGCGGTCAACCCGCCTTCGCGGCGGTCGTCGAACCCGTCGTACGAGTGGCCGCCTTTCCCGCCGGTCGGGTTCATCGCCGAGTGGTACCCCGGGTGCGCGTACTCCATCAGCGCGCTCTGCAGCAGGCGCTCGCTGGTCGACCGCTCGCTGTTGTCGGAGGAGAACGCGTCTGCGGGCACCCGGATCTTGTCCCCGTTGGCGAGCGTGGCGGTGCCGGTGGTCACCAGCGCGTGCACCAAGCGAGCGTACTCGGCCGGGTGGTCGTCGGCGAGATCGTGCACCACGTTGGTCATGGTGCAGGTGCCGCGGTTCCCCTGGTTGATCGCGTTGTCGGGCGAGGTGAGCTCCCGCACGACCTCGTACAGCGAAGACGACGCGGCGCCCGCCAACGACGGGTGCGCCGAGCCGGTGGCCAGCCCGTACAGCGCGTCGAGGCTGCCCTTGGCGCGGGGGTCCGCGAGCCAGCCGTGGAGCGCCTCGTGAGCCGACTCCGGCAGGGCCGACTCGATCGCCGCGAGCTTGTCGCGCTCGGACGGGCCGTGTTCGGGGCCGGAGGTCGACGTGGCCGGGGTCAGGGGGAAGGTCGCCGGCTCTGTCTCCGGCGACGCGGGAACACGGTACTGACGGCCGGCCATGTCGACCTCACGGGAGGACCGGACCGTACCTCCGGCCCGTGCAACGAGCGCGTCACATTCGCGGGAGAACGCCCGGCTCCACCCGCACCGTCGCGCCGCCGGCCAGCGCGACGCCGGTGGTGGCCTCGGAGGCGATACGGGTGACCCAGTCCGAGGGCAAGCCTGCGCGGTGCAGGTCCCGGCGCAGGCGGAGCACGACCTGCTCCACGTCGGCCCGGCCGCGCGACCCGGCGTTCGGCCACAGCGCGCCGATCAACGAGGCGTCGCTCACGGCGCCGGGCCAGGCCCGGAGCAGCTCGGCGAGCAGGCGCGCCCGCAGCGGGGTGAGCGCCACCCCCACCGGATCGCGGTGCGGGAGGCACACCGACAGCCGGCCTCCGCTGGCGCGCAGGGCGAGCTCGACCCGGTGGGGCGCCACTCTGTTCGCCTCCCGCCGCACCACCCGCACCGAAACCGGCCCGAACCACAAGGTGAGCGAGTCCCACACCCGCACGAGCCGACCCGCTGCGACGAACCCACCGTCCCCCAC